>CALBMG010000030.1 GCA_937896185.1 uncultured Microbacteriaceae bacterium
CCGGAAGCTGCGTTGGTTAAGGCTGTAAGTGTTGAAGCATCGGCGCTTAGAGACGAGTCGAGGTAGTTTTGGCTTTCTATCGGCGCGAAGCCCGTCGAGGCGAGGGTCGAGAAGGGGCGCAACGTGTGCAGCCTCGGCCACTCGCACGACTCGAAGGGAGAGGCGCTGTGCTGTCCCATCGTCGTGAGCGTCGCCGCCGAGCACGGGATCCGCCGTTACGGTTTTCACGGAACGAGCCACAAGTTTGTCACCGAACGTGCAGCCCAGTACCTGAACAAGCCGGTCGACGACGTCAACCTGATCGTGCTGCATCTGGGGAATGGCGCCAGCGTCACCGCAATCTCGGGGGGCCGCTCTGTCGACACCTCGATGGGGCTCACACCCCTCGAAGGCTTGGTCATGGGAACACGATCGGGTGACCTCGACCCGGCTATTGTCTTCCACCTGGCTCGCGTCGGCGGTTACAGCATGGATCAATTGGACGAGCTGTTGAACAAGCGCAGCGGCATGAAGGGCCTCACCGGTTTCAGTGACATGCGCGACGTCGAAGCCCGAATCGCCGAGGGCAGCGTCGAAGCCGCCCAAGGTCTTGCCGTGTGGCGTCACCGTGTGCGGCACTACGTCGGGGCGTACCGTGCACAGCTGGCGAGCCTCGATGCGGTGGTGTTTACGGCAGGTGTCGGTGAGAACAGTGCGCTGTTGCGCGAACTGTCGATGCAAGGCTTGGCACACTTGGGTATCGAACTGGACAGTGCCCGGAACGAAGTGCGGTCACGCGATGTGCGCGACATTGCCACCGATGCGTCTCCCGTGCGAATCCTCGTGGTGCCAACCAACGAGGAACTCGAGATTGCCCGACAGGCTGTGGCGGTGACGGCGGCAGAATAATCCGCCGCTGTGCAAATTCGGGCCCGATTGTCGGTGCCCTCGGGTACTCTCGATATGTGGCTGTTGCTTTGTATCGTCGTTACCGACCAGAGAACTTTGATGAACTCATTGGTCAATCACAGGTGACCGATCCGCTGCGTTCCGCGCTGCGAAACGACCGAGCGAACCACGCCTATCTGTTCAGTGGTCCCCGTGGCTGCGGAAAGACGACATCGGCACGAATTTTGGCCCGATGCCTGAACTGCGCCGAAGGCCCCACCGACACCCCCTGCGGTGTGTGTGACAGCTGTGTTGAACTGTCGCGTGACGGAACCGGTTCGCTCGACGTCATCGAAATTGACGCCGCCAGCCACAACGGTGTTGACGACGCCCGCGACCTGCGAGAACGTGCTGCGTTTGCCCCAGCGCGCGACCGTTACAAGATTTACATCCTCGACGAAGCCCACATGGTCACATCGCAGGGTTTCAACGCTTTGCTGAAAATCGTGGAAGAGCCACCGGCCCACGTGAAGTTCATCTTCGCCACCACGGAACCCGACAAGGTCATCGGTACCATTCGTTCGCGTACCCACCACTATCCATTCCGGTTGGTCCCGCCTGCGGTCATGCTCGATTACGTCACCGAACTGTGTGAACAGGAAGGCGTCACCGTCGAAACGGGTGTGCTGCCGACCGTCATCCGCGCCGGAGGCGGTTCGGTGCGTGACACCCTGTCGCTGCTCGATCAGATTATTGCGGGTTCGGATGACAACACCGTCACCCGTGAACGCACCAACAACCTGCTGGGGTACACCCCCAGTGAACTGTTGGATGAGGGTCTGGAATCCATTGCCCGCGGCGATTCCGCGAACGCATTCTCGGTGATCGACCGTGTAATTCACACCGGAAACGACCCCCGCCGATTCGTGGAAGACGTCTTGGAGCGACTGCGTGACCTCGTGATCGTCGACGCCACCGGCCCCGGCGCCAAAGCCGTGCTGCGCGGTGTCCCCGCCGACGAACTCGAGCGCATGACCGCGCTGGCGGCGCTGTTTGGGGGCGACGCGTTGTCGCGTGCCGCCGACATTGTGAACTCGGCGTTGACGGGAATGACCGGCACCACGCCTCCTCGCATTCATCTGGAACTCATGGTCGCCCGACTGCTGGTCGGTGCCCCCGATGTCGCCCCGGCACAGCCCCTGCGCGCCGTGGCGGCAGGCACCTCCACGGCCCCGCGCTCGAACGTTTCGGTCGCTGCACCTGCGGCACCCCAGGAATCTCCGCATGCCACAGCCTCAGCAGTTCCCGCTGAGGCCCCCGCGGCTCCTCCCGCCGCCGTTGTCACCCCTGCTGCTGTTCCTGTCTCGGATTCTGCTCCCGACTCGGCACCAGCACCCACAGCTTCCTCCCCGGCTCCCGACGACCTCACCTTGGCCGACGTCAACGACATTTGGCCTGACGTGCTCGACGAACTGAAGGCACACCAGTCCGTCTGGGTGATCGTAAACAACGCGCGACCTGTGTCATTCGAAGCGAATGTGCTCACCCTCGAATTTGTGTCCCAGGTGTTCCTCGAAAGCTTCAAGAAGAAAAACGATAAGGGAGTCGCGCCGTTCGAAGTGCTGCGCGAACTGCTGGCCGACGCATTGGGCGTAACCGTAAATTACAAGGCACACGTCGGATTCGGTGCCACAATCTCGGGGACAGCGCGTGCCCCCATGCCCGGGTCCGCAGCCGAGCCCCCGACAGTGAAGATGCCTCCCGTTGTTTCTGCACCTTCGACCCCAGCAGTTTCCGGCAGCCCGCTTCCGTCCGTCATGCCCGAAGAATTCATGGCCCGCCGCAGCTCGCCCGCCCCACAAAACCATGTTGACCGTGGTGCTCCCGCACAGGGCACCCGAACCGAACCGACGTCGACGCCCGAGACTGAGGTCCCCCTCGACGTTGCCGAGCCCACAAATTCCCTCGACTCTGACGCGAACACTCACGCCTCGGCGGCAACGTCCCGTGCCGAAGCCGGCACCGCTGATTCCGTCGCTCCGGCCACTGCGCCCACCGAACGCCGTGGCGAATCCGTGGTTCGCGAAATCCTCGGCGCCACACTTATTGCCACCGAGACCAAGGGCGACGACGCAGCAGCGACAACGGTTGCCGAGACCGACACCTCGGCACCCATGTTTGACCTCCCGGACGCCGAATAATGTACGAAGGCATCCTGCAGAACCTCATCGACGAGTTCGGGAAACTTCCCGGCATCGGCCCCAAATCCGCACAACGCATCGCATTCCACATCGTGCAAACCGAGTCCTATGACCCTCGAAACCTATCCACGATCCTGGCCACCATCCGCGAATCCATCCGCTTTTGTGAGATGTGTGGAAACGTCGCCGACGACACCCGATGCTCGATCTGTCGCGACCCTCGCCGCCGCGGCGACATGATCTGTGTCGTCGAAGAAGCAAAAGACGTAGTCGCTATCGAACGCACACGCGAATTCCGTGGCACCTATCACGTACTGGGTGGCGCAATCAGCCCAATCGATGGCATCGGGCCGGGTGATCTGCGCATCGCACAGTTGCTGGAACGACTGCGCGACACCTCGATCACCGAAGTGATCCTGGCAACCGACCCCAATCTCGAAGGCGAAGCAACCGCCACCTATCTGGCGCGACTGCTGGCCGATTTCGGCATCACCATCACACGTCTTGCCAGCGGCCTGCCCGTCGGCGGCGACCTCGAATACGCGGACGAGGTCACCCTCGGCCGGGCGTTCGAGGGACGCACCCGCCTGTAACCGCGCAAAAACCGCTAGAATTGCCCCCAGAGTGGGCAGCGCCGCCGAGCTCGATTCTGTGTCCCTCAATCGAAGAGATCATCGTGTCGCTTATCGTACAAAAATTTGGCGGTTCCTCCGTCGCTGATGCCGAGAGCATCATGCG
>CALBMG010000031.1 GCA_937896185.1 uncultured Microbacteriaceae bacterium
AGACCCGACCACCGCCTCGGAAGCACCGAGCGCAACGGCGGCTCGCGTCGGACCCACGGCGGCGGCCGGCCCGACCCGGCGCTGCAGGCCAATTACCTGCGCGAGGCCAGAGTTCATCATGTGCGAGAGCCATCACAGGTCCTTTGCAAAACGTAGTGGGTGGGTTACAGCGTTGAGGAGAAAAACAGGGGAGTAGTCAGGTGCGTGCCGGGTCGGTACGCGAGGTGGATATGCGATGGCGCCGAGAGGGCAGTGAATAGAGCCTGATTGCCCACTGATATCACACCAACATCGGTGAGGCGCAGGGCGGCGGCACCTCCCGCGGTCGCGGCCCACACAGCCTCTGCCGGTGTCATTCCCATTTCGCGCACGGCAAGCGCGATACAAAACGCCATCGATGCGGTGAAGGACGAGCCAGGATTGCAATCGGTCGAGATTGCCACGGTGATACCGCGGTCGATGAGGTTTCGTGCATTGGGGTACGGGTGGCGGGTCGAAAATTCCACACCGGGAAGTACCGTCAGCACCACATCGCTTTCAGCTAAAAGTTCGATATCGGTTTCCGTCAGGTAGGTCCCGTGATCCACCGACGCTGCACCGAGTTCAACTGCGAGGGCAACACCACCTCCAGCGGCAAGCTGGCTCGCATGAATTCGGGGGGACAGGCCGCGAGCGATGCCCGCTTCGAGCACCCGTCGTGCCTGTTCGACGGTGAATGCACCGGTTTCACAGAACACGTCAATCCATTTTGCGAAGGGCGCACAGGCATCCAACATTGGGCCACAGACCAGATCGACATATTCGTCTTCGCGTCCCACATATTCAGCCGGAACGACGTGTGCTCCGAGGAACGTGACTTCGGTTGTGAATTCTGATGCAAGACGGCACAGTCTTGCCTCGGTTTCGACATCAAGCCCATAACCGCTCTTGATTTCCACGGTCGCTGTGCCGTGTTGCGCGAGCTCTTCCATGCTCACCGTCATGTTGGCGCGCAACAGGTCGTCCTCGGCGGCTCGGGTCGCCGCTACCGTGGAACGAATTCCACCGGCGGCATACTTTTCGCCTCGCATCCGTGCTTCGAATTCAGCTGCCCGATCGCCGGCAAAGGCGATATGAGTGTGCGAATCAACAAACGCAGGAATGATCGCCTGACCGTAGGCGTCGATTACTTCGTCGGCAGTCAGTTCGCGGGTGTCTGCCTCGGAATCAAGGCCTACCCATGTGATGATTCCGTCGCTCTCTTCGACCGCGGCATCGCGAATAATTCCGAAACGATCGCCCCACTGAGGGTCGTTTGTGAACAGTTCGCCGATGCCGCGGATCAGAGTTGTCATGCGGGAAGCCTACTGTTCGACTTCCCACATGGGGACTCGCAAGCCACGTTCGCGGGCGATATCTTCAGCGTGTTCGTATCCTGCATCGACGTGACGCATCACACCGGTG
>CALBMG010000032.1 GCA_937896185.1 uncultured Microbacteriaceae bacterium
TTCACTGCACCAGCAACAAGAGCGAACAGTGTGTCGTCGCCGCCACGTCCAACACCCTCACCGGGGTGGAAGTGGGTTCCGCGCTGGCGAACGATGATTTCGCCTGCCTTGACAACCTGACCACCGTAGCGCTTTACGCCGAGGTACTGGGGGTTCGAATCGCGTCCGTTACGAGTGGACGACGCTCCCTTTTTATGTGCCATTTGTCAGCTCCTCGACTACTTGATGCTGGTGACCTGCACGCGAGTCAGGTCCGCACGGAAACCCTGACGCTTGTGGTAGCCAGTCTTGTTCTTGAACTTGTGGATGATGATCTTGGGTCCGCGAAGGTCACCCAGGACCGATGCGGTTACCGTGACCTTGGCCAGCTTGGCCGCATCGGTTTCGATCTTTTCGCCGTCAACGAGAAGAACGGCAGGCAACTCAATGTTGCCGTCCTTGTTCGCCTGAATGCGGTCGACGGTGATGATGGAGCCGACCTCCACCTTTTCCTGTCGCCCACCGGCGCGCACAATTGCGTAAACCACGGTTATCCCTTTCAACAAAGCTTGTCGGTGGACACGGCATGCGTGTTCCCACCAAGGTTCAAGCCTAGCCCACAAATCGGGCTAGAGCAAATTACAGTGCGGTTATTCACCACTCGTGTCGCCACTGTGAGTGTTGGATGCACTCGACGTCGGCTTTGAACGCGCACGACGAGGTCGACGCGCTGTGCGCTCCCCCGCTGCGGGCGCTTCCGGAAGTCGTGCCATCAGGCTGTCGAGGTCATGTGCGACCTCGGCGACAACGTGTGACACGGCGTTATCGACCTTCTGGACGACATCTTCCGCCACGTGTACGGTGCTCGCGGCTATCGCGGCCAACGCGTTTCGTGCGCTGTCCGTGATCTCGTGAGTTCCCGTACTCGAATTCTGTGTGATGTTCTTCGGCTGTGAGCCCTTGCGCTTGCGCGAGTTCTGTGTCGAGGGCTGTTCAGAGTCAGACTGACGTGCCTTGCCGACCGGTTCGTGGTGAACAACAATGCCGCGACCGGCGCAGACTTCACACGCTTCGCTAAAAGTTTCGAGTAGACCGAGGCCAAGCTTCTTTCGCGTCATCTGAACCAGGCCAAGGCTGGTGATTTCTGCGACCTGGTGCTTCGTGCGGTCTCGACCGAGGCACTCGATCATGCGACGCTGAACCAAATCGCGGTTCGACTCAAGGACCATGTCGATGAAGTCGACGACGACGATTCCACCAATATCGCGCAAACGCAGTTGGCGGACAATTTCTTCGGCAGCCTCGAGGTTGTTTTTGGTTACCGTTTCTTCCAGATTTCCACCGGAACCCACAAACTTGCCTGTGTTGACGTCAATGACCGTCATAGCTTCGGTGCGGTCAATGACCAGCGAACCACCCGATGGCAACCAGACCTTGCGGTCCAGGGCCTTTGAAATCTGTTCTGTCACACGGTAGGTGTCGAAGGGGTCCGTGCCGTCATTGTGGATGACGATGCGCTCCAGCAGATCGGGAGCGACCTGTGCGAGGTAGTCGCTGATAACGGTGTATGCATCCTGGCCGTGAATGACGAGGCTCTTGAAGTCTTCGTTAAACACATCGCGGATGATCTTGACGAGGAGGTCGGGCTCAGAGTGCAACAGTGCAGGTGCGTTCCCGCCCTCGACCTTTTTCTGAATTGCGTCCCACTGTGCGGTCAGACGGCTGACGTCGTGGGTGAGTTGATCTTCGGTAGCACCTTCGGCTGCGGTACGCACGATGACTCCCGCGGTTTCGGGGAGGATCGCCGAAAGGATTCCCTTGAGACGCGAGCGTTCTGAATCGGGAAGCTTTCGGCTGATGCCGTTAATAGAACCGCTGGGTACATAGACAACGTACCGTCCGGGGAGGCTGACCTGGCTGGTCAGGCGTGCACCCTTGTGTCCTACAGGGTCCTTGGTGACCTGAACCAACACCTGGTCGCCGGATTTCAGTGCAAGTTCGATACGACGAGGCTGGTTTGAGGCGTTGCCTTCGTTCGCGGCGTCCCAGTCAACCTCGCCCGAGTACAGGACAGCATTACGGCCG
>CALBMG010000033.1 GCA_937896185.1 uncultured Microbacteriaceae bacterium
CGAGATACAAGCTAGTGACTGGAGTTCAGACGTGTGCTCTTCCGATCTTGGTGACCTCGCCAGCGACGTGAATGAGACCAGCGGATGCCAAGGTTTCCACCGCCACACGTGCCGATTTGTCCTCCCGAAGCATTTCATCGAGGATTGCGTCCGAAATCTGGTCGCAAACCTTGTCGGGGTGTCCGCTCGTAACAGACTCGCTGGTGAAATACTGCAGATTGGTCATTGCTGTGTCGCTTTCCATCGGCTGATGTGGTCGAGAATAATGTGAGCCACCGACGTCTTGATGCCCGCGGTTTCGTGAATCATCACACCATCTCTGTTGTACAAACTTACGTGAGTTTCTGCGCTTCCGAAAACCGAATCAGTTCCCACAGAATTTGCTACCAATATGTCGGCCTGTTTGCGAACAGCCTTTGCGCTCGCGTATTCGTGGAAGCGATCCGAATCGGTTTCAGCAGCAAAACCGACGATGAATCGGCCCTCGGGTTGTGCCGTCAAACCGGCCAAAATATCGGGGTTCTCCACCAGTGAAATCGACGGAACACCACCCGATTTCTTCAGCTTTTCCGAGGACACCTTTTCAGCACGGTAGTCGGCGACAGCGGCGGTCATAATGACGACCTGGGCATCCTGTGCTGCGGCCTGAACGGCGTGTTGCATCTCAAGCGCCGTCTCGACCCGAACACAGTTGATGCCCGTGGGAATCTCGGTCTCCACCGTTCCCACAATCATCGTCACATCAGCACCCCTCTGGACAGCTGCGCGGGCGAGTGCAAAACCTTGAATGCCCGTGGAACGGTTACCGATAAACCGAACCGGATCGAGAGGCTCTCGGGTACCTCCGACGGTAATAACCACAGACAAGCCCCGCAAATCTGCCGGAACCAGGACAGTTTCCACGGCATCCACAATCTGAGCGGGTTCCTCAAGTCGGCCAATTCCACTATCTGCACCCGTCAAGCGCCCCACAGCGGGACCCACAATACGCGCCCCGCGGTCGCGTAAGACGGCAACGTTTGCGACAGTTGCGGGGTTCTCCCACATTTCCG
>CALBMG010000034.1 GCA_937896185.1 uncultured Microbacteriaceae bacterium
AGTGCGATAAAAAGACCAATCACGAAGAGTCTCGGCCCTGTTCGTCAAACGCCACAAGAAGTTGCTTCTGCAGCCCAAACATTTCCTTTTCTTCGTCCGGCTCTGCATGATCAAAGCCCAGAAGGTGCAACATGCCGTGGGTAACCAGCAACAGAATTTCGTTTTCGGTTCCGTGACCGGCGGCGGCGCCTTGGGATTCTGCAACAGTCGGACACACCACAATGTCCCCCAAAAGTCCTGGCTCAGTGGGCTTGTCCTCGGTACCAGGACGCAATTCATCCATGGGGAATGACAGGACATCGGTGGGTCCCGGCTCGTCCATCCATTCGATGTGCAATCGTTCCATTGCCGGTTCATCGACAAACATGACGGAAATGTCGGCATCGGCGTGAACCCGCAGTGCATCAAGGTTGTGGGACACCAATCGTGCAATCAGTGCCTCGTCGATGACAAATTCGGTCTCGTTGACGATTTCGATACTCATGCTCGTTGGCCCTTTCGGTGCGCACGTTCGGCCTTAGCTTTCATCGCACGCTGTTCGTGATTGGTGTACGCGTCAACAATTTTGCCCACCAGTGAGTGACGCACAACATCTTCGCTGGTCAGCGTGATGAAATCGATCTCGTCAACGCCGCGGAGAATCGTCGACGCAAGCTTCAAACCGGACACGGTGTCAGGAAGGTCAACCTGGGTAATGTCTCCGGTGATCACCATTGTCGAGCCAAAGCCCAAACGGGTCAGGAACATCTTCATCTGCTCCGGGGTTGTGTTCTGTGCCTCGTCGAGAATGATGAAAGCATCATTCAAGGTTCGCCCGCGCATGTAGGCCAACGGCGCAACTTCAACTACTCCAGTTGCCAGGAGTTTGGGGACAACCTCAGGGTCCATCATGTCGTTCAATGCGTCATACAAGGGACGAAGGTACGGGTCAATTTTGTCCGTCAATGTTCCTGGAAGGAATCCCAATCGCTCCCCCGCCTCAACCGCCGGTCGGGTCAGAACGATTCTGGTGACTTCCTTGCGCTGCAGGGCTTGGACGGCTTTGGCCATCGCTAAATAAGTCTTGCCCGTACCTGCGGGTCCAATCCCGAACACTATGGTGTTCGCCGTAACGGCGTCAATGTATCGCTTCTGGCCAGCGGTCATCGGTCTAATCGTCTTGCCACGTACCGTCAGAATGGCCTCGC
>CALBMG010000035.1 GCA_937896185.1 uncultured Microbacteriaceae bacterium
CAACAAGCCCGGTCGGCGCGCTGGGAACGGTCGCGGGTGTGGCCGGTGCGGATGCCGGCCCGGTGGATCCGTCGCCCACCGCATTGTGTGCGATGACGGTGATTGTCACGGCGGCACCGTTCGCCAACCCTGTAATAGGGCAGCCGAGTGACGTGGTGTCGCAGATGCCGACCAGTCGACCCTCCGAATCATTCGCGAACGCCCTGTATCCCGAGACCGGTTCTCCGCCATCGGAGTCGGGGGTTGACCAGGTTACGGCGATGAGGTGGTCCGATGCGCTGACGGTGATGTTGCGCGGCTCGCCGGGGTGTGTGGCTGGTCGTGCCATCTCGGCTGCTTCGGTTGCGGGGGATTCGCCGACGTCGTTTGCTGCGGTGATTCGGATTCGATACTCGACACCATTAGTCAGTCCGTCCACGGTGCAATGCAGGGCTTCGGTTCGGCACAGAGTCTCCGAGCTATCGGGTGCGACAGCGCTGATCAGGTATCCGTCGAGACGCAATCCACCGGTGTTCACAGGGGCGGCCCATGACACGGTCACGCTGCGATCGCCTCGGACGAACCTCAGGTCTGTTGGCGCGTCCGGTGTGGTGGCGGGCACGTGCACCCCGCCCTCGGCCGCAGTGCTGGCTCCCACGGTGTTCGCGGCGGTGACTGCGACGCGATATGCCAGACCGTTGGTCAGCCCGGTCAGGACACACGAGCGCGAAGCCGGTTCTGCGCTGCACCGTGACACGATGACTTCGTCGCCCTGCAGTGCGAACACCTCGTACGCGGTAATCGGATCGCCACCGTCGTCTGCCGACGCCGTCCATGTAATGTGCAATCGCCCGTCGCCTCGCGTGGCTGTGACGGACTCTGGGGCCCCGGGAACTGTGGCGGGAATGATTGTCCCCGCAGTGATGGTCGCCGATTCGCCGGCGGCATTTAGTGCGATCAGAGCGACCGAATAGGCCACGCCGTTTGTCAGCTCAGAAAATACGCAGGTCAATTCGGTGGTCCTGCATTCGGTGCGTGCGCCGGTTGGGTCCTCGGCGACAGCCT
>CALBMG010000036.1 GCA_937896185.1 uncultured Microbacteriaceae bacterium
CCGATCTTGGTCTGCAGCCCACAAGTCCCGGCGGGCCAAGGGCGAATACATGTGCACACCGACAATATCGACAGTGCGCCCGTTAATCACTGTTTCTGCAGCGAGCACCGGGAAAGTTTCGGTGGGAACACGACGAGTGTTCGTCAACGGTGTTTTCGACCAAATGTCCTGACCGCTCAACCAGGTCTCGTCGTCCACCACATACGAATACGGGTATTTCACGGCGAGCCCCGCCTCGATGTACCGTCCGCGCAGCGGCGCATTCATCTCGCTGAGCACAACCACATCCGGGTCGGACTGTTCGATTGCGGCCATCAGGCTGTCCGTTTCCGCAGATCCCACATAGGCGTTCAATGACATGATCGTAAACGCGGGGCCTGTATCAGTGGAGTTCGACGCAGCAAAAATCTGAGCCGGGTACACCTGGAAATGCATCGCGGACAGGGTCACCACCAGCAGTGCGATCACCGCATACATGACGGCACGCGACAACAGGGCGACAATCGCGACGACCAGAGCGCCCAGCGCTATCCACGGCCCCAAAGCTGTCGCCAACACCGTGACGGTGGACACGTCGGGCACCACCACAATCACCGCAAACCACGCCCCGACAACAATCAGCCCCGCCAGACTCGTGGCGCGCAACAGACGGAGGTTCAGGGATTTCACCGTTCCACGTTAGTCGAACCAGTCGACCCCTTGTGCAGATGCATTGCGCACAACACGTCAGCTCTCATGCGGTGGTTAGGCAAACGCTAATTGCCATTCATCCAAGTCGGAGGCGTGCTGAAGAATCCAACTATTGCCCAATTCAGACCGACCAACAATGTGAGTAATGCCTCTCGAGACCGATCGGCAGTAGGTAAAAAGCAACGTCCTGTCCCCGATTCGGAGATCGACCGCCCCTTCCCGACTGTGACGAGCGATCACATGACGTATCTCGTCGACAGAGCACTGCACATTCTCGGGTTCCTCGCGAAGACCCTCGCTCAGTGCGGCGGCAACAAGTTCTGGCTCGCGAGCGATTCCCTCAGCGATTCGCTCGACAATTTTCGAAATTAGGGTCATTCGTTCACGGTACCTCAGGTTTGATTTACCTCGACGCGCAACGATTGCGAACGCACACAGGTTCCCAGGTCATGCGGTGACGCGTAATCTGAAGGCATGCACCCCCGGACAACACTTCGAATGTGGATCTACTTGGCGTTGTCCGGAATCGGATTGATTTCGGCACTAGTTTTTAACGTCCTCGCGGTTACAGCAGGCCAAAACTATGGCGCAGCGTGGACCGGCTCCGCGGCGGATTGGGTACTGACCTCGGACCTCGGGGGCGTTGCTATCGCCCTGGTGATTTTCATGCTTGCGGAAGGCAAACGGCTCGGAATGACCCGCGTATGGGTGTACATCGCCCTGTCGTGCGTCACTGCCATGGCTTTCACCTTTCCCTTGTTTCTTGCGATTCGCGAGCGCCATATGGCACAGCAAGGTCAAGCGTCGTAGCAAACCGGTTGTCGAAGGATGCGTCAGGCGCACCCGTTAAGATGGGAAGGCGCTGTATGCGCGGGCCTCTAGCTCAGTTGGTAGAGCAACGGACTTTTAATCCGTGGGTCGTCGGTTCGAGCCCGACGGGGCCTACAGAACAACAACGCCCCCGATTTGGGGGCTTTGTTGTTTTACAAACACGTTGCCCGAACCGGCCGGTGTGATTCGCCTCACGAACCGATCACGAGCGACTGCTCAGGTCACATCCCAGTGACACCTCTGCATACGCCCGCAGATTACGTCGAAGCTCCTCACGCGAGATGGGCATGTCTATCAGAGGATAAATATCGTATGAATCTTCGATCGCGACCATGTTCCGAGCAACGGACATGCTGCTCGGGATTGGTGTGAAATATCCGAGGGCGACACCAATTTCGATGGTGGTGAAATACAACATCACCTGTTTTTCCAGCACGGATTGCAGCGATGCCACGTGCCGAGGATGTGATGGCAGGGCGGACAGGACGGCATAGACCAATCGAAGGTCTTCACTGACTGTGTCCGGAACCCCAGCATCGATCAACGCGTTGATTCGATCGCGTGGGTCAGGGATGTTTTCGATTAGGTCGACGCGATGATGGTAAAACTCTGCCAGCACGCCCCCCACGGACTGTTCGACGAGTTCATCCATGGAGTTGAAGTAATACAGGACGGATGCGGGCGAGATGCCGGCTTCTTCCGCTACGGATCTGACATTGGTGGCGTGCAAACCCCTGTCACGAACTACTCTGCGAAGCGCAGCGATGATTTCGCCACGCCTCGCAGAGTGTTTAGTCGTTGTCATAACTCTTTCAGAGTTGCAGCCGATGCCTAGAGTTCTGACACCAGGCTTTCGTATCGTGCTGGGTCCTGCTTTTTCACAATGCTAGCCCACAGGATTCCTGCCACGAATAGCGCGGGAACAGGCAGAATCAACCACAGATTTGCCGAAGGATCCCACCCGGTGAGTGCTTGGAAGTTTTGAACGATTGCAATCCACGCTGCAGCCAATCCGAGGGCTCCCAGGCCGGGAAGAATGAGCACCCGCCAGACATTGTGGCCCCGGCGATTGCGCGCAAAGAAGCCCAACACAGCGAACGCTGCTACGGCCTGCGCGAACACGAGACCTGCGGTGCCCATGGCATATGGCCCAATTGCGAGAACCATGTAAGGGTCGCCACCTGTGACCGCAGTGGTAATAATTGCCACGCCTGCGATTACAACCAGAACAAAGTTTGCCTGCATCGGTGAGCCCTTGCC
>CALBMG010000037.1 GCA_937896185.1 uncultured Microbacteriaceae bacterium
AACGGCACCGTGTTGAATCTCCAGGCCTCCTTGCCGGTCCTGGCGTCGTACGCGGCGATGAAGCCGCGGATCCCGTACTCTCCTCCGGCCGTACCGACGAGAACCTTGTCCTTGATCACCAGGGGAGCCAGCGTCATCGAGTACCCGGCGGCCGCGTTGGCGACGACCGCGTGGATTTTGACCCAACTCGACGCCGAACTCGAATCACGCCTCGATGAAGGCCAAGAGACGATTGAACGAGACATCGAGCTACCGCTCATTCCCGTCCTAGTCGACATGGAACGAGCCGGAATCGCGGTCGACAAGGGGATTCTCGACGAACTGTACGAGCGACTGATTTCCTCGGCGGATGCCACCGCTAAGAAGTTGTTCGAGATGATTGGCCACGAGATGAACCTCTCGTCGCCGAAACAACTTCAGGAAGTTCTCTTCACACAGTTGGGCATGCCAACTACCCGTGCAACAAAGACGGGTTATTCCACCGATGCCGCTGCTTTGGCTGACCTGCAAGAAAATCATCCGCATCCCTTCCTCGACCTGTTATTGAAACACCGTGAGGTGACGAAACTCGCACAGATTGTCGAGGTTCTGCGCAAAAGCGTGAAGCACGATGGGCGTATCCACACCCACTTTGACCAGACGGGAACGAGCACCGGCAGGTTGTCGTCGCTCGAGCCCAATCTGCAAAACATTCCGATCCGCAGTGAAGTCGGTGCCCGCATTCGTGAGGCTTTCCGTGCTGACGCCCAGCACGAGTCTTTGGTAACCGCCGACTATTCCCAGATCGAAATGCGCATCATGGCTCACCTGTCCAAGGATGAGGGACTTATCGAGGCGTTTCGTTCGGGGGAGGACCTGCACCGATTTGTCGGTGCACAAGTCTTTGGAGTCGCTCCCGAGGATGTCACCCCCGAGATGCGATCCAAGGTAAAGGCAATGAGCTACGGCCTCGCCTATGGACTCTCGGCATTTGGTCTCGCCAAACAGCTCCGGATCGACAACAAGGAAGCAAAAGCGCTGATGGGTGACTATTTCGCCCGTTTTGGCGCAGTCCGCGATTATTTGCGTTCCGGGGTGGAACAGGCACACAAGGACCTTTTCACGACAACCGTCTATGGCCGTAAACGTCCGTTCGGCGATCTGGCGAGCAGCAACCGTATCCTTCGTGACAATGCGGAACGCGCGGCTCTCAACGCCCCGATCCAAGGCACGGCCGCCGACATCATGAAGATTGCGATGATCCGCACAGCGGAAGCGCTGCGCGCCTCGGGTCTGAAATCTCGACTCTTGTTGCAGGTTCACGACGAATTGATTCTGGAGGCAGCACCAGGAGAGGTTGAGCAGCTCAGTGAGTTGGTCCGTTCCGCCATGGAACACGCCGTGACTCTGAGTGTTCCCCTGGATGTCAACATCGGCATCGGTGCAAACTGGCGTACCGCAGGTCACTAACGCACTCAACACACCAACGGTGAGTTTGGTTTCCGCATAAATTCAGGGTTAAACTGAAACGTTGCCATCCGGCAATAATTCCTATCCGCATGCCCGCGTGACACCCGTTGCACGGACACCTATTTTGCCCCTACGGAGCATTTTCCACATGACGAACAACACGACCAAGCAGGTCGCAATCAATGACATCGGATCAGCCGAGGACTTTCTCGCCGCTGTTGAAAAGACGCTGAAATTCTTCAACGACGGAGACCTCATCGAAGGTACCGTTGTCAAGGTCGACCGTGACGAGGTAC
>CALBMG010000038.1 GCA_937896185.1 uncultured Microbacteriaceae bacterium
TCTTCGGGAACTAGTCGATTTTGCGGATAACCGAGATGACCTTGCCCTGAATTTGGGCGTGTGTTCCGTCGATCGGGTCAAACGACGAGTTGCGGGGAAGCAGCCAAGTCTGGCCGTCTTTTTGTTTGAATACCTTGACGGTCGCCTCGCCGTCCAACAGTGCGGCAACAATCTCGCCGTTTGCGGCGGTGTTCTGTTGGCGGACGACCACCCAGTCGCCGTCACAGATGGCGGCATCGATCATCGAGTCGCCGTGGACTTCGAGCATGAACAGGTCGCTAGCGGTTTTGCCGGCAATCTGACGCGGCAGCGCGAAGGTGTCTTCGATGTTCTGTTCCGCGGTGATGGGGCCGCCGGCAGCAATACGGCCGACCAGGGGCACTGAGACCACGTCGTTTTCCCGGATGCGGGTGATGTCTGCGACGTTGTCCGTGGGAATGTCGACGAGGACCTCGATGGCGCGGTTCATGTTGTCGCCGCGGCGGATGAGCCCGCGCTTTTCCAGTTGATTCAGCTGGTGGCTTACCGAACTGGTTGCGGACAGTTCGACTTCGGCCCCGATTTCGCGCATCGAGGGTGGGTAGCCATTCGTGGCGACCGACTCAATGATGAATCGCATGATCTGTTCCTGCTTGGGGGATAGCCCCTCGAAAGCGGTGCTCATGGCGGTCCTTTCGTTTCATGTCGGTGGTCGACGCTGAACTATTCGTATGAATGTTCGACAGATTATCACTGGTCCCACGGAAAAGGGAAACTTTGTTCGAAGTGTCGCCGGTTTTTCTGTCGAAAAAGAACTTGACAACCACAATGTTCGAATGTATGTTCGAAACGAAGGTTCGCACCGGGTCCTCCCGGCCGAGGGCTCGGAGCGACTTTCACCACACCAAGGAGGCAACATGAGCGCAGTGACTGTTCAGCAGGGTTATGGTTTCGTTCCGGCACCCCGTCGCCACAATTCAACCCCGATGCGTCTGACACGTCGTGGTCGTATCGCACTGGGCACGGCGATCGCCGTACCACTCTTGTTTGGCGCATACCTTGTGGGTGTCGGTGCCAGCCAAGCCGATGCCGAGGTTTCGGTGACTACTGTTTCCTTCGAGTACGTCACGGTTATGCCCGGTGACACTCTGTGGACTATCGCTGCAGTTGTCGCCCCTGATTCCGACACGCAGCAGGTCATCGACGACATTCGCAGTCTCAACCAGCTGGATTCCTCCGTGGTTCAGCCCGGTCAGCGCATCGCTATTCCTGTCGAGTACTCGAATCAGTAATTCGTTCGGCTAATTCGCACGCCCTACG
>CALBMG010000039.1 GCA_937896185.1 uncultured Microbacteriaceae bacterium
GTTTTCGTCCAAGACCTTGAGGTCGAGGGCTTCGGCATACTTGCGACCCAGCTGGAACACGTGGCCGATTTCCATGCCGCGCGCGGTCTCGATCGGGCCACTTCCGTCGGGGGCAGGGTCGCCATCGCGCACATCGGTGATGTCGACAACACCGTCGGCCACGAAATCGCGACCCGCAACCAGGTTAAAGACGTGTTTTTCATCAAGGTTCGCACCGGTGATCCACGCCGTGCCATCCACCACGCGGGGGTCGCGAACGAAACGGATACCCGTCGACGATTCCTCGCCCAAGACAGCACCCGCGGGCGACCACGGACCGATGTACCCCTTGACCAGGCCGGGGTGCTTGCGGAAGTCATCCTCGTTCGCAGCCTCGACCTCGGCAGGAGCAAAAGCGGCCTCGGCACGCTTGAGGTCCACGTCGCGGTCACCGGGAACGGCAACGACGACGAGCTCGCGCGAGCCGTCAAGGTTCGTCAGCGCCAACACCACATTCTTCAACGTGTCACCGGCCAACCAAGCTCGGTCAGCGCGGGCATGACGGTCGTTCGCCAACGCCACCAAGGTTTCGATGGTGGGGGTGTTGGGTGACTCAAAAACAACAGGCTCGGGCTGACCCTCGATGGGGATGCTCGCGGGGACCGGCGTTTGGTAGGCCTCGACGTTCGCCGCATAGCCGCCGGCGCTGCGCACAAATGTGTCCTCGCCGATCGCCGTGGGGTGCAGGAATTCTTCGGACTTTGAACCGCCCATTGCGCCGGCATCAGCCTTGACGATCACATATTCCATGCCCAGACGGGTAAAAATGCGCTCATAGGCATCGCGCTGCGCCTGGTACGACGCCGAAAGGCCCTCGTCGGTCACATCGAACGAATATGCGTCCTTCATCGAGAATTCGCGACCGCGCAGGAGGCCAGCGCGGGGGCGTGCCTCGTCGCGGTACTTGTCCTGGATTTGGTACAGGGTGACGGGCAGGTCCTTGTACGACGAGTACAGGTCCTTGACCAACAGGGTGAAAACTTCTTCGTGCGTGGGGGCCAGCAAATAGTCGGCGTCCTTGCGGTCCTTCAGGCGGAAGATTCCGTCGCCGTACTCGGTCCAACGACCGGTGCGCTCGTAAGGCTCGCGGGGCAGCAGCGCGGGGAAGTGCACCTGCTGGGCGCCGGCGCGTTCCATTTCCTCGTGGATCACCTGTTCGACGCGGCGGCGAACCTTCAGTCCCAGCGGCAACCACGCAAAGATTCCGGGGGCTTGACGGCGGATATAGCCGGCGCGCACGAGCAAACGGTGCGAGGCCACTTCGGCGTCGGAGGGGTCCTCGCGAAGAGTACGAACAAAAAGTTGAGAGAGTCTGGCTACCACGTGTGCCAGCCTACCGTTTGACGGGCAGGGTTCAGGCGGTAAAGACCTCGGGAGTGCCACTTTCGGCGTTCGGCATCGATGCGGCCAGACGGTTGGCTTCTTCGATCAGCGTGGCGACAATTTCCGATTCCGGAACGGTCTTGATGACTTCGCCCTTGACAAAGATCTGGCCCTTGCCGTTGCCCGAGGCAACACCGAGGTCGGCCTCGCGGGCTTCGCCGGGTCCGTTCACAACGCAGCCCATGACGGCGACGCGCAGCGGAACGGACATGCCCTCGAGTCCCTTGGTGACATCCTCGGCGAGTGTGTAAACATCGACCTGCGCACGGCCACACGACGGGCAGGACACGATTTCGAGTTTGCGTTCACGCAGGTTTAGGGATTCGAGGATCTTCAGACCCACCTTGACTTCTTCTGCGGGAGGAGCGGACAGGGACACGCGGATCGTGTCGCCGATGCCCTCGGCCAGCAGAATTCCAAATGCGGTGGCCGACTTGATGGTGCCCTGGAATGCGGGCCCGGCCTCGGTCACGCCGAGGTGCAACGGCCAATCGCCGCGTTCGGCGAGCTGGCGGTAGGCCTTGACCATGACGACGGGGTCGTTGTGTTTGACCGAGATTTTGAAGTCGTGGAAGTCGTGTTCTTCGAACAGGCTGGCTTCCCAGACGGCACTCTCGACCAGAGCTTCGGCGGTGGGCTTGCCGTACTTTTCCAGCAAACGGCGGTCAAGCGAACCCGCGTTGACTCCAATGCGCAAGCTGACACCGGCGGCCTGTGCGGCCTTTGCAATTTCACCCACCTTGTCGTCAAACTCGCGGATGTTGCCGGGGTTTACTCGGACGGCAGCACAGCCGGCATCGATGGCCTGGAAAACATATTTGGGTTGGAAGTGAATGTCGGCGATGACCGGAATCTGGCTCTTTTTAGCGATGATGTGCAGTACATCGGCGTCGTCTTGGGTGGGCACGGCAACGCGCACAATGTCGCAACCCGATGCTGTCAGCTCGGCAATCTGCTGCAGCGTGCCGTTGATGTCGGTCGTTCGAGTCGTCGTCATCGACTGCACCGCAATCTGTGCGTCTCCGCCGACGAAGGTCGAGCCGACCTTGATTTTGCGCGATACGCGACGAGGGGCGAGAGTCTCGGGGACTCGGGGCATTCCGATGTTCACAGCTGGCACAGTTACACAGTACCCCTCTCGTGGCTCTGGGTTACAGAAGGCTGATGGGATTAACGATGTCGGCGTACACCAACAGCAGGCTGAGGCTCAGCAGTAGGACGGTGACGACGAGGGTCACGGGAATCAGGCGTGCCGTGTCGACGGGCCCGGGATCGGGTTTGCCACGCAGGGCCGCGAAGCGACGACGGACTGATTCCCACACCGCTGCGGCGACGTGGCCGCCATCGAGCGGCAGCAACGGGATGAGATTAAATACGAAGAGCGCCAGGTTGAGCGAGGCGAGCAGGCTTACTAACCCCACGATGCGATCGCCGACAGCGACGTCGGTCAGTGACGCCATCTCGCCAGCAACGCGGCCAACTCCCACCACGCTGAGCGGCCCGTTGGGGTCGCGTTCTTCCCCGCCAAATGACGCGTTCCAGATGTCGTCGACTCGGTCGGGCAGGTTCACAATCATCGTGGCGACACCAGCAATCGAATCGCCGATGTACACCGCGGTGTCCCCCAGCGTCCGAGTCGTGCGCACCCGCTCGGGGCCGATTCCCACATAACCGGCCTGCACCATCACAGGGTTGCCGTCGGAGTCGACAACAATCTCGCCCTGTTCGTCGATCTGGCCACGCTCGATTTCCAACGGCGTCACTGTCAGGTGCAGGGTGCGGCCGTCACGCAGCACAGTGAAATCCAGAGGGACGCCGGCCGAATCACGAATAGTCGACGTGACATCGATCCAATCGGGCGTGCTGACGCCATCGATTGCGGTGATCACGTCGCCAGGCAGCATGCCGGCCGCTGCGGCGGGGGCAACGGGATCCGTCGAGGTGCATTCTGTCTGGGTGGTGTCGGACGGCAGCACACATTCAGCGAGCGATTGGACCGTCGTCGTCGGCTGGTACGTGCCGAAACCCATCAGGACGACAGCAGACAACACCGCCCCGATGATGAGATTCGTGACCGGACCGCCCAGCATCACGACGATGCGCTGACGAACTGGCAGTGAATAGAACGGCACAGTCCCCTGGGCAATCGACTCGGCGGACGCATCGCGGGCGTCCTGAATGCTGCGACGGAACAGCCGAGCACCCCACCAACGAGGAGGGCGAGAATCCGGAAGATACATGCCGGGGATGCTGACATAGCCACCCAGAGGAATTGCTTTCACTCCGTATTCGGTGCCACCGCGGTGAATCGACCACAGGGTCGGGCCAAAACCGATCATGAAATGTGGAACCGTCAACCCAAATCGACGGGCCGGCAGGAAGTGGCCCAATTCGTGAAGCCCGATGGACACGGCGATACCGACGACCATGAAAAGTACGCCCGCTACATAACCCAGAATGTCCACCAATTCAGGTTACCTCTGAGGTGTGACAGCAAACTGCGTTAGTCGCCAATATTGAGGATTTCCACAGCAACACGGCGAGCCCAACCGTCGGCGGCCAGCACGGATTCCACCGTCATCGTGGGATCCGCCTCGTGACGGGCCACCACCGCCTCGATTGTGTCAACGATGTCCAGGAAACCAATGCGGCCCGAATTGAATGCATCCACCGCCACCTCATTCGCCGCGTTGTACACCGCGGGAAAGGTCAAACCGGCAACACCCACCTCTCGGGCGACACGAACCGCGGAGAACACCGCATCGTCCAAAGGTTCAAACGTCCACGCATGGGACTGGGTCCAGTCCACAGGCGCCGTTGCCCCCGGAACACGGTTCGGCCAATCCAAACCCAACGCAATCGGCAAATGCATGTCCGGCGGCGAACATTGGGCCATCGTGGAACCGTCCACAAATTCGACAAACGAGTGCACCACGGACTGCGGGTGCACCGTAACCTCGATGCGGTCAAACGGGATACCGAACAACAGACTCGCCTCGATGACCTCGAGACCTTTGTTTACTAGTGTCGACGAATTCGTCGTAATAACTGACCCCATGTTCCAGGTGGGGTGTTTCGCCGCCTGCGCAGGGGTAACCGACGCCAATTGTTCCCGACTGAAGCCACGGAACGGGCCACCCGATGCGGTAATAATCAGCTTCGCCACCTCGGACGATTTCCCCGACAACAAGCCCTGCGCCAATGCCGAATGCTCGGAATCGACGGGAACAATCTGACGAGGCTTGGCCTTCGATGTGACCAATGAGCCGCCGATGATCAACGATTCCTTGTTCGCCAACGCCAGAGTGGCCGACGAATCAAGCACAGCAAGGGTCGGCTGCAAACCCACAGCGCCGGTAATTCCGTTCAACACCACGTCACTGGACACCGACTGCACCAACTGGGTGGCCTCGTCAGCTCCAAACGCCACGTGCTCCACACCGAATTCGGTGGCCTGGGCGTGTGCCAACAACCTGTTGGACCCCGCGGCGATGCCGACGACTCGGAACTTATCCGGGTTCGCTCGCACCACGTCCAAAGCCTGTGTGCCGATGGAACCGGTGGAACCCAAGATGATGACGTCGCGCATGTGCTTAGTCTGCCACCGTCACAGGTCAGACAGCGGAAACGGTGCGATCAATCGTGAACTGGCCCAGCACACGGGTCTGGGAATACAGCACGGCCGTCTGGCCGGTGGCCACACCGTTGAGCGGCACATGAGGTCGAACCACGACCTCGCCATTGGCGACCGTGATGAGCGCAGGTACCGGGTCGGCGTGAGCGCGGATCTGAACTTCACCCTCGAATTCGTGCATGTCCAGGGCCGTTCCCGATGTCAGCCCCGACGCCACGGGGTCGAGCCCAGCCCAACTGTGGCGCTCCCCCGCAATCTCGGCGATGTCCAACGCGGCACGAGGACCGACAACCACTTCGTTCGAGGCGGGTCGCACCTCGATTACAAACCGAGGGCGGCCATCCGCCGCGGGCACACCCAAATTGAGCCCCTTGCGCTGACCCACCGTGAACGACAGAGCTCCATCGTGACGACCAACCACGGTTCCGTCGCGGTCCACAATGTCACCATCCGACATGGGAATACGTTCCTCGAGCCACCCCTTCGTGTCGCCATCAGGGATGAAACAAATGTCGTGACTGTCGGGCTTATTCGCGACGGAAAGACCGCGGCGTTCCGCCTCGGCACGCACCAAATCCTTAGACGGGGTGTCGCCCAACGGGAAATACGAATGGCGCAACTGTTCCGTCGTCAACACACCCAACACATAGGACTGATCCTTTGCCCACGCACTGGCGCGATGCAATTCCGGGGTGGCACTGTCGGGGTTCAGGATCGTCGCATAGTGCCCGGTGCACACCGCATCGAAACCCAGCTCCAATGCGCGGTCCAGCAACGCCGCAAACTTGATGCGCTCATTGCAGCGCATGCACGGGTTCGGGGTACGGCCGGCAGCGTATTCAGAGATGAAATCGTCGACAACATTGTCAATAAACGTGGCGGACAGATCCCACACATAGAACGGAATCCCGATGATGCCGGCCGCACGGCGAGCATCGAGCGAATCCTCGATTGTGCAACAGCCACGGCTGCCCGTGCGGAAAGTGCCCGGCATGCGGCTCAAGGCCAAATGCACGCCCGTGACATCGTGCCCCGCCTCGACGGCACGTGCAGCGGCAACAGCAGAGTCCACTCCGCCACTCATGGCCGCCAATACCTTCACCCCCACATTTTATGTGGGCGCGGCACCGCTAGCTGACCGTCAACCCCCGCACGCGTTCCACCAGCGACGGCAGAATTTCGACAAACTCGTCGACCTCGGCGCGAGTATTCGACCTACCCAGCGTCATACGCAGCGCACCCCGAGCGTCCGTGGACCCCATCTCGGCGAGCACATGCGACACCCCGGCGACACCCGCCGTGCACGCGCTCCCCGCCGACACCGAGAACCCCGCCTCGTCCAACAGGAACAACAAATACGCGGAATCCACCCCCGGAATCGTGACGTGAAGGTTGCCCGCCACCCGGCTGACCTGCGAACCCCGCACCACTGCGTCGGGCACTGCTCGCAACACACCATCACGCAAATAGTCACGCAGCGATGCCAACTCGGCAGCATGAGCCTCGATATCCGTGGTCGCCAACCGAATCGCCACCGCAGCGGCTGCAGCCCCTGCAGAATCGAGGCTGCCGCTGCGCAACAGCTGCTGCGAGCCGCCGTGAATCAACGGAACAATCGACGTGCCACGAGCGACAGCCAATGCGCCAACACTTACCGGACCGCCCACTTTGTGCGCCGATACCGACAGCGCATTCACTCCCGAATCTGACAACGAGATCGGCACATAGCCCAAGGCTGCTACCGCATCAACGTGCACGGGCACACCAAATTCAGCAGCGAGCGCCGCAAGATCCGCCACCGGCTGAATGGTACCCACCTCGTTGTTCACCCACAACGTGGTGACCAACGCGACATCGTCACCCAACAGCTCACGCACCGACTCGAGGTCAATCAGCCCGTCCGCATCGACCGACGCATAGTCGATGTGCGCGCCACACGATTTCTCTAACCACTCGCACGCATCGATCGTCGCGTGATGTTCGGTCCGGGTGGTGATGATGCGGGTGCGGGGCAGATCGCACGGTGGCACTGTCGCCGCAGTCATGCCGTTACGCGCCCAAAAAAGACCCTTGATTGCGAGGTTGATGGCCTCGGTTCCGCTGGCCGTCAAGGTCGTATCAAAACCCTTGGCGCCCAAGGCTTGCGCGATGTTTTCCCGCGCCTCTTCGAAACGTAGCCGCGCCACCTGACCGTCGCGGTGAGTGGACGAACCATTGCCGACGGCACGACTGGCCTCGGCCCATGCGCTAATTACGGCCTCGGGCATGGGGCTCGTCGCCGCATGATCGAAATAGGGCATGGGGTCCTCCTGTATCTAATACTCTAGAACCCGTGCCCTCGTCATCGCCCCTTCGTTACCCTGGATTTCAGGCCACCGAACGGGGTGGGCGAATTGGCGTATTCAGCAGCAGTGCCACGTCGATGGAATTGCGACTCTGGTCGCCCGACAACCCCGACTGGGTAGAACACATTCTTCCCATGGCCCCGGCTGCCGACTCGGTGTGGCAAGTCGAATCCGAACTGCTCGTTCCCGGTGCCGTGTACTCGGTGCACGCTGACGGCCCCAACGATCATCATTCGGTTTTCAATCCACAACTGCCGTTAGTTGACCCCTATGCCCGGGGTGTCATCACGACATCACGCGGTGAATACCGCAACGTGATTGTGGATGCGGACGGCAACTACGACTGGCAGGGAACGGAACATCCCCGAATCCCGCTGCGTGACACCGTTATCTATGAGGCCCACGTCAAGGGCTTGACCGCCGCACACCCCGACATTCCCGTCGAACTGCGTGGCACCTATGCTGGACTCGCCCACCCCGCCATGATCAGCTACCTGAAAAATCTTGGAATCACATCGGT
>CALBMG010000040.1 GCA_937896185.1 uncultured Microbacteriaceae bacterium
CGCCTATGCCGCATCCGGCCGCTGCGAATTCGTCGCCGACTTTGCAGAACCCTATGCCACCCGCGTGTTGTGCATCCTGCTCGGTATCCCCGAAACGGAATGGCCCACCATCGCGCGGCTCGCCTCGACGATTGGTCTCGCGTTGGGCGTCACCATCAACGAAGAACTTCCCACAATCGAAGACGCGCTGGGTGAACTGTTCCACTACGCGGAAGACCTGATTGTTGACCGTCAGCAGAATCCCAAGGACGACTTCATTACGCGACTAGTCGAAGCCAACAAGGACGGCGAATCGCTGAGCGACGCCGAACTGCGCAACGCACTGGTCCTCATGATCTTTGGCGGAATGGACACCACTCGTAACCAGCTGGGCTTGGGAATACAATCCTTCCTGCGCAACCCAGCCCAGTGGGATTTGCTCGCGCAGCGCCCCGAACTAGGTAAGGCCGCAACCGAAGAGGTCATGCGCACCAACCCCACCACCACGTGGGTGACCCGCGAGGCCGTGACCACCTTCGAATACGAGGGGCTCACGATCGAAAAGGGCACAACGGTGCACCTGTTCACCCAATCCTCGGGAACCGACCCCATGGCATTCCCCGACCCGGAGATGGACATCGAGGGTGAGCACGCTCCGCACTACGGTTTCGGCGGTGGTATCCACCACTGCCTCGGCCACTTCGTCGCCCGAGCTGATATGACGGTTGCCTATCCGATCCTCGCCCGCCGCATGCGCGACATGAAACTGGGTGGCGTCGACGAATGGCTTCCCGATTCGGGCAACACCGGACCCGTTCGACTTCCCCTGAGCTTTACCCCCGCACCCTAACCACCACAAGGAGACACCAATGAAAATTCACGTAGACCGCAAACTGTGCGACAACCACGGCCAGTGCACGATCACCGCCCCCAGCGTTTTCCGCATCGATGAAGCCGGAATCCTGCAGTACGAAGAAATTGTTGACGATTCGCTTCGCGCTGACATCGAAGACTCGATGGATGTGTGCCCTGTACAGGCCATCTTCATCGTCGACGACAAATAGAACCCCCCATCCACCCACACACATTAGGGAATAGGACACGCAATGAACACTGACAACGTCGTCAGCGCAGCGCTCACCGACAACGGGGCGTTTCACGCCCACCAGGCCGCAAACATGCGACCCGAAGTGGTTGCCGAACTCGAGGCCAGGATCGCGGCCTCGGGCGTCGAGTACATCTATTACATGTTGCCCACCATTGGTTCCAAGGTGGTCGCCAAGATGGTTCCCGCCAACCACATTCGACGCAACCTCGAAAAAGGTATTGCGTTGCACCGCACTGCCGTTGCCGACCTGCAGTCCGACCGCGCTGGCAACCTGATCGGTGGCGGCGTGGGCGCTCGTGAAATGGTCGCGCTGCCCGACCCTGACACGTTTGTGGTGTTCCCGTGGGACAACCAGGTCGCCCGAATGTTGTGCCGCGCCTATGAGCCCCCGCACTTCCCCGAAGTCGGTGGCCGACCCCTGCAGACCGACTCGCGTGGATTGTTGATTCGTGCACACGCCGAGTTCACCGCCCGCACCGGTTATGAGGTCCGTTCCGGAACCGAACCCGAAATGACGTGGGCGGGCGAAGGCATGGAGGTCATCAAGAAGGAAGGCGCCAGCCCCGCATATCAGGTCGAGAACCTGGAACGCATGCGACCTATCTATAAGAAGCTGGTGTCGTACGCGAAGCAGTTCGGCCTCGACATGATCGAGGGCGACTATGAGGACGACGGCCAGTTGGAACTCAACTGGATGTTTGACAACATCAACCTCACCGCCGACCGGCTCGTGACCTACCGTCAAATTTGCAAGCAGGTCGCCCGCGAGCTAGGCGTCACGGCGAGCTTTATGCCCAAACCCGCCAACGGTCTGATGGGTAACGGCTGCCACCACAACATCAGCTTGTGGAAAGACGGGGTCAATGCGTTGATCGAGCCTGGAAACCCGAACATTCACCTCAGCGAGGTGGGACGTTTCGCCGTCGGCGGCATGCTGCAACACGCCGCGGCAACCACCATGGTCATGGCGTCGACCGTCAACTCGTACAAGCGTTTCTGGGACGCCGGCCAGTTTGCTCCCAGCGTGCCCTCGTGGGGTCTGGACAGTCGTGCCGGAATGGTGCGAATCTCGTCGATCGGTCGCATGGAGTACCGTCTGCCCGACGCCGTCGTGAACCCCTACCTGTCGCACACGGTTCTGCTTGCCGCCATGGAGGACGGCCTCAAGAATCGTATTGACCCGGGTTCGCCACTCGGTGAGCCGGGTGCTCGGCTGGCAGTCGCGCTTCCGCTGGATACTCACGCCAGGCAACGACATCTTCGTGGTCTACACCCACAACTGGGTCGACGACCGGCTCGATCCGAACGAAC
>CALBMG010000041.1 GCA_937896185.1 uncultured Microbacteriaceae bacterium
AACGTGCATTGCGTGCCGCCGTTCGGCGACGCATCTCGTAATGCGCGGTGGCGCCGAAGGCCCGTGAGGGTCTAGCTCTGTCGACGCCTGCTGAGGTGTGCTGCTGCGGCAATTCCTGCCACGACGACCAGAGCACCGGACTGCACGAGGATTCCGATTCCGTAACCCGATGTGGTGCTGTCCTGCCAGTCGACGGGCACCTCGCCCGGGTTGTCATAGGGCAGAGTGGTGCCATTTTTCATGGCCGCACATTCGTCACGTAGGACGGTGGCCGGGACAGGTTTTTGCGCCAGGCGGAATTGGGTTGACAGGGCCGACAGGGTGTCGGCGGGCAAGTGTCGTTCGACGCCATCTGTGGCGTAGTGGTCCGAAGCGTATCCGCCGTCACTCACGACGGAGGCAGGGATTGCTTCTGCCAGTGTCACGATGGGGGAGACGGCCAATATTTGCCATGTCCGTGAGGGGTCTGATTTCCACATTGTTAATTCGGTGGGGTCGGAACAGACAGGGTCAATCACGATCCCCGTATCGGGATCAGTTTTCGTCTCTTCGGTCCATTCGACGCCGATGTACGTTTCGACCTGTTCGACCCCGTTGATGGTGGCAGCAATTGCTGATATTCCTGCGGGGGCCACGGTAATCAAGAGAACGATTGCGCCGCCGATAACTGTCGCAAGTGTGCGCCGCACGACGGCGACATGAATCAGTGCGCTGATCAGGGTGAGTGCGAGGATCTCGAACTTCAGCGTCACGACGAGCATGAACAGTTCGCCGAACTCGAGAGTGCTGTTCGCGAACCCCCACAACAGTGAGGGAAGTGCTGCGAGCACGAGGCTGCCGCCGACGATGAGGGCCAGAACAATGTTCGTTCCCAGATTCGCGGGCCCACGGTCATCCTTGCGTGCGCTGTTCATGACGACGGGTCCACTAATGATTCCCAACACGAGGGCCACCAGTGCGGTCAGGGCTGTCGCGTTGCGGCCGGCATCGAAGTCGCTGCCGTATTCGGCGGGTTGTGCCTCGCCGAGTCCCAGTCCGGTGCTCAACAGCGTCAAGACAAGCATCAGGCCCACGGTGATGGGCCAGACCGATCCCCGGACCAGTGCCGAGATCTCGTCGAGCGAGGTTTTCCAGAGCCGTGCCGCTGTTGTTGTCATATCCTCAGTGTGCCACCGAATCGCGAAAACGGCACCCGTGCGCCCTGCGCGGTCAGAAAACGGGGCGGTTCGTGAAACAATTAACGCATGGCGAGTGTCACACCACCCCGCGGAATGCGCGATTTTCTCCCGGCC
>CALBMG010000042.1 GCA_937896185.1 uncultured Microbacteriaceae bacterium
TCATGGCTCCCACCCGTGAGCTCGCCATGCAGATTGACCGCACCGTGCAGCCCATCGCACGTTCGGTCGGCCTGTTCACCGCGACCATCGTCGGTGGAATGCCCCAGCAGTCACAGGTCATGAGCCTGCGTCGCGGAGTCGACATCCTCATCGCCACCCCCGGCCGTCTGGAAGACCTCGCAAACCAGGGACACATCGACCTGACCGCAATCCAAATCACCGTCCTCGACGAGGCCGACCACATGTGCGACCTCGGATTCCTCGAGCCCGTACAGCGCATCCTTCGCGCCACTGACCCCGAAGGCCAGCGTCTGCTGTTCAGTGCGACCCTCGACAAGGGTGTCGCCGCGATCGTCGACGAGTTCCTCACCGAGCCCAGTGTTCACGAGGTCACCGGCGAAGACCAGGCCAGCTCGACCATCGACCACCGTGTGTTCGTTGTCGACCAGCGCGACAAGATTGGCATCATCCAGGAGCTCGTCGACCGTGACGGCAAGACCCTGATCTTCACGCGCACCCGTGCGTTTGCCGAGCAGCTTGCCGACGAAATCGATGACGCGGGAATCCGCGCCACCAGCCTGCACGGTGACCTGAACCAGTCACGTCGTACCCGTAACTTGCAGTTGCTGACCAGTGGTCGCGTCAACGTGCTCGTTGCCACCGACGTTGCTGCTCGTGGAATCCACGTTGACGACATCGACCTGGTTGTTCAGGCTGATGCTCCGGACGAGTACAAGACCTACCTGCACCGTGCTGGCCGCACCGGTCGTGCCGGCAAGGAAGGCACGGTTGTCACGCTGATCACCAAGGCTCGCCAGCGTCGCATGAGCGACCTGCTGAACCGCGCGGAGATCAACGTGGACATGGCCATGGTTCGCCCCGGCGACCGTGTCATCGCCGAGGTTTCGGGCATGGATTCGGCTGAATAGCCCACGATCCGTCACGAAGGGTCCCATCGAGAGGTGGGGCCTTTCGTCGTTTACCCCGATGGCGGCCAATGCCCTCGCGCCGGTCACGGGCGATAATGGGGACATGTCGACTGTTCCTGCCGTGGCCCGCACCACCGGGTGGGTGTTCGTTATCGCCCAATTCACCATCCTCGGCGCCTTGGTATTTTTGCCCGCAGCGCCCACCGAGGCGTTGCCGCCCGCGGGACGGTGGCTCGCCGTCGTACTCCTCGCCGTCGGTGGCGGGCTGGTCGTGGCTGCGCTGATTCAACTGGGCCGCGCCGCGACGGCAACCCCCGTTCCCAACTCGTCGGGTGTGCTGCGCACGTCGGGGCTGTACCGTTCGGTGCGTCACCCCATCTATTCCGGTTTGTTTGTTATCGCGGCAGGTTTGGCACTGTCGGGCATGACCTTGGGTCACGTGATTCTTGCGGTCGCTTTTGTGATTCTGATGAACACCAAGGCGCGGTTCGAAGAAGCATTGCTGACCCAAAAATTCCCCGAATATCCCGAATACGCTCAACGCACCGGCCGGTTCATCCCGCGGCTGCCCCGCGGCTAGTCCGCGTAAACTGGGCGGGTGAATGCCTCCTCCGCCACCCCCGCAATTTCCGGCGTTTCCGCCTCGATTGACACCGGTGCTGCGGTGATCACGGACCGTGCCGCGCAGCTCATGGCCACGATGGCCGAGCGGGTCGTCATCTCGGACGGCGCCATGGGCACCATGCTGCAAGAAGCGAACCCGAGCATGGAGGATTACCGCCAGCTGGAAGGCTGCAACGAGATCCTCAATGTGACGAGGCCCGACATCATTCGCGGGATTCACGACGCCTACCTCGACACCGGCGTTGATTGTCTGGAATCGAACACGTTTGGCGCGAACTGGTCGAATCTGTCCGATTACGGGATCGAGGACCGTATCGAGGAACTTGCGCGTGAGGGTGCGGCGATTGCCCGCGCCTCGGCCGAACATTTCGAGGCAGCGGACGGCCGCATGCGCTGGGTCTTGGGTTCGATGGGGCCCGGCACCAAACTTCCCAGCCTGGGTCACACCACGTACGAGAATCTGAAGTCGACGTTCGCTGAACAGGCTCGAGGGTTGATTGCGGGCGGATCCGACGCCTTCATGATCGAAACCTCGCAGGACCTGTTGCAGACCAAGGCCGCAATCAACGGGTGCAAGCAGGCCATCAACGAGACCGGAATTCGACTGCCCATCTTTGTCGAAGTCACGGTCGAAACCACGGGAACCATGCTCATGGGTTCCGAAATCGGTGCCGCACTGACTGCTCTGGAACCACTGGGGGTCGACGCAATCGGGCTGAACTGTGCCACCGGTCCCGCCGAAATGAGCGAGCACCTGCGACACCTCTCGCAGTATTCGCCCGTCCCCGTCATGTGTATGCCCAATGCGGGACTGCCCGTGCTGGGCCCGAATGGCGCCGTGTACCCGCTGACGCCCGAACAGTTGGCGACAGCACATGAACAGTTCGTCACCGAGTTCGGCCTGGCATTGGTCGGTGGCTGCTGCGGCACCACACCGGAACACATGAAGGCGGTCGTGGACCGCATCGGTGGGGCGAAGCTGAAACAGCGCACCATCGAATCCGACCCCGGTGTCGCCAGCCTGTACCAGCACGTGCCGTTCGAACAGGATTCC
>CALBMG010000043.1 GCA_937896185.1 uncultured Microbacteriaceae bacterium
ACAGTTGGTCGATTACGGCGTCGGTGCCGGCACCAGCCTTGACCATGATGATGGCGGTGCGAGGCTTTGCCAGGCTGTCGGCGAATTCCTGCACGGTGCGGGTGGAGACGAAGTTTGCTTCGGGGTGAGCCGACACCAGTGTTTCGGTTTTGTCGAACGAACGGTTGTACACGGCGACGGTGTTTCCCTCGCGGCTTGCCAAGTTGCGAGCCAAGTTTGAGCCCATAACTGCGAGCCCTACAACACCAATATTTGCCTGTGACATCTGTAATCTCCTTGCCGAAATCGTGTTCCTAGCCTATCGGGTATGCTGGAGGGGAACTTCGGCGAGGGGAACACTTGTTCCCGTAATCGACGCGGTGGAACGGCACCTGTCTTTCCTCACGCTTTCCGGCGTTCGAGTAGAAAACATCAGGGGCCCGGCCCCTCTACACGGAGGCAATAACTATGTCTGAATCACACGCAATGGTGGGCGAACTTCGCACCAACTTCGGCAAGGGTGCAGCGCGCAAGCTGCGCGCTATTGGCCAGATCCCTGCCGTTATTTACGGCCACGGTGGAGCACCCGTTCACGTGACCCTTCCCAACCACGAGACCACTCTGTTGGTTCGTCACAAGAACCCCATCATCGACCTGACCGTTGGCAAGGACAAGCACCTCGTGCTCGTCAAGGACGTCCAGAAGGACCCCGTACGCCAGATCATCGAACACCTCGACCTGCTCGTTGTTACCAAGGGCGAGACCGTGACCGTGAACGTTCCCGTTCACGTCACCGGCACTCCCTTCTCGGGCGCAATCGCAGTTCTCGACCACGCTGTGATCTCGGTTGAGGCAGAAGCGCTGCACATCCCCGAGACCATCTCGGTCGATGTCACTGGCCTCAAGGAGCACGCTCACGTCACCGCAGGCGACATCGCACTGCCCGCTGACGCCAAGCTGCACCTGCCCGTCGAAACCATCATCGTCAGCATCGTTGCCGCTCCCGCTGCACACGCTGCCGAGGTAGCTGCCGCCGAGTAATTCGGTTACACACAATGTCTGATGCGTGGCTGATAGTCGGGCTCGGTAATCCCGGGCCTGACTACGCCACGCATCGGCATAATGTGGGGCACATGGTTGTGGCGCAGTTGTGCGCCGACCTGCGCCTGTCGTTGAAACGACACAAAGCCAATGCCATGGTCGCCGAGGGCCGTTTCCGCCCCGGGACCGACAAAATCATTGTGGCCACCACGTTGAGTTACATGAACACCTCCGGTGGACCGGTGG
>CALBMG010000044.1 GCA_937896185.1 uncultured Microbacteriaceae bacterium
CGGCGCCGTCGTTGACGAAGCTGACGGACAGCGACAGCTGACCCTCGTTGTTGGACACGAGGATTGCGTTGCGGATGGCGACGTCGTCGTCCTGTGCGTTCTGGCCGTCGCTGGTGAGGTCCTCGTTGGCCTGTACTGCGGTGCCAACGGGGGTGATCATGCCGCAACCGGCGGTGCCGAATACGAATGCCGATGCGAGTGCTGCGAGTGCGAGCGTACGGAGCTTCACAGAAAATCCTTCGTCCAGGCCCTACGGGGCGTTTCCTCTTGCAATCTTAGCGGAGGCCCGCAAATCTGGCCCGGGACTTAAGGCCGCTTCCTGTGGTAAAATTGAGTTTCTTCGAAGGGAAGTTCCATGGCGTTTGTAGTCGGCGAGACCGTTGTTTACCCCCATCACGGTGCGGCAAAGATCATTGAAATTACGACTCGCAAGTTTCGCGGTGAGGACGCTCGATTCTTGAAGCTCAAGGTCGCCCAGGGCGAATTGACCATCGAGGTCCCCGAGACCAGTGTTGAAGAAGTCGGTGTTCGCGACGTTATCGACCAGGAAGGTCTCGAGCGTGTGTTCGGCGTCTTGCGCGAGCCCTTCATCGAGGAACCCACCAACTGGTCGCGTCGTTACAAGGCCAACCTGGAAAAGCTTGCATCGGGTGACGTAATCAAGGTGTCCGAGGTCGTGCGCGACCTATGGCGCCGTGAACAGGACCGCGGACTCAGTGCTGGCGAAAAGCGCATGCTCGCCAAGGCCCGCCAGATCCTGATCTCGGAACTCGCTTTGGCCGAGAAGACCGACGAGGAACGTGCGTCGGCACGCCTCGACGAGGTCCTCGCGAGCTAATCATGACCACCGTCGGGTTGGTTCTTGTCGCCGCAGGTTCCGGCACCCGGCTGGGTCGGGGTATCCCCAAGGCCTTTGTCGAGGTTGGCGGGGTCACACTGTTAGAGCATTCCCTCCGCGTCGCCTCGGTGCTCAATGCGACCGCCATTGCGGTGGCCGCTCCTTTCACGCACCTCGATATGGCGGCGCAAATCTGTGCCGACGCGGGCGTCCCCGTCACCGTCGTGCCGGGCGGAACCACACGAACGCTGAGCGTCCGCCAGGCCGTCGCGTCACTGCCCGATGTCGACGTCATCGTCGTCCACGATGTGGCACGACCCTGGGCTCCGCTCGACGTGTTCCAGCGAGTCATCGCATCAGTTGTCGACACCGACGATGCCGCAATTCCGGTGCTTCCCGTGGTCGACACCACGGTCCAAGTCGACGGCGATATCGTGGCCGGATCGCCACACCGCGACGGTCTGCGCCGAGTGCAAACTCCCCAGGCATTCCCCGGTGCACGATTTGCGAGCCTCGTCGCCGAAAATTCCGAAGACTTCACCGACGATGCCACACTGTGGCGTTCCGTGGGTGGCACAGTGCGCGTCGTCGACGGCGATCATGTGGCCGCCAAAATCACAACCCCCAACGATCTCGTCTCCGATCAGGCACACATGCGCGTGGGTGTGGGCACTGACGCGCACCGATTCGACGCCGCCGAACCACTGTGGTTGGGCACGCTGGAATGGCCGGGCCACCCGGGACTTGCCGGGCATTCCGACGGCGACGTCGTCGCCCACGCGATCACCGACGCATTGCTGTCCGCCGGGCGCCTGGGCGATATTGGCAGCAGATTTGGCACCGACGACCCGCGGTACGCAGGAGCACGAGGCACTGTTTTCATCGAGGGCGCACGAGACATGTTGACCGACGCAGGTTTCACCATCACCTCGGTGTCCGTGCAAATCATCGGAAACAGCCCCAAGGTTGGGCCGCGGCGAATCGAACTCGAAGACGCACTGGCGGCAATCGTCGGTGCACCCGTATCCGTGACCGCCACAACCACCGACGGAATGGGGCTCACGGGCGAGGGCCAGGGCTTGGCCGCCATCGCCGTTGCCCACGTGCTGTAGCTCAATCGCTCGGTATCCTAGAACCGTGCCAATCCGCCTCTTTGATACCCTCACCCAGTCGCTCGTCGACTTCACGCCGCGTGTAGCCGGTCAGGTGGGGATCTATGTGTGTGGACCCACCGTCCAGTCCGCTCCCCACATCGGACACCTGCGCAGCGCGCTTGCGTACGACCTGTGGCGTCGCTGGTTTAACTATCGTGGCTACAACGTCACACTGGTGCGCAACGTCACCGACATTGACGACAAAATTCTTGCAGTCGCCACCGGCGAGGAATGGTGGGCACTCGCCTACCGAATCGAAAACGAGTTCCGCACCAGCGCGACCCGACTGGGAATCGAAGCCCCCACCTACGAACCCCGCGCCACCGGGCACATCGGCGAAATGCACGCCATCATCCAGCTGCTGATCGATCGTGGCCACGCCTATGCCGCCACCGACGGCAGCGGCGATGTCTATTTCGATGTGCAGTCCTGGCCCGACTACGGACAGCTGACCCGCCAATCACCCGACGCACTGCTCGACGACGCAGCTGCACCCGACCGAGCCAAACGTGACCCCCGCGACTTCGCTCTGTGGAAGGGGCGGAAAGCGGACGAACCCGCCACTGCGTCATGGGAATCCCCGTGGGGTGCGGGTCGACCCGGTTGGCATATTGAGTGCTCGTCCATGGCGACCAAATATTTGGGCGAAAGCTTCGACATCCACGGCGGCGGGCTGGACTTGCGGTTCCCGCACCACGAAAACGAACTCGCACAATCCCGGGCCGCAGGACACGGGTTCGCCACCACATGGTTGCACAACGGACTCGTCACCGTCGCAGGCCAGAAAATGTCCAAATCGATTGGCAACGTCATCGGGGCGCAGGACATCCTCGACGAAAACGACCCGCTCGTGGTGCGCTACTTCCTCGCCGCCTCGCACTACCGATCCGTCATGGATGTACACGACGGATCATTGGACGAAGCTCGATCCGCGTGGGAGCGCATTCGCGGATTCCTCGAACGCACCGCCGACCGTGTTGCACCCACCGCCGTCCCCGACGCGTTCGCGGCAGCCATGGACGATGACCTTTCGATCCCCGCGGCGCTCGCAGTACTGCACGACACTGTTCGTGCGGGCAACAGTGCGCTCGACGCAGGAGACGCTGCGGCGGCCACGGCGCGGGCCAGCGAAGTCGCCGCAATGGTCGACGTCCTGGGCCTCACGCCCACCGGCGACACCGGGGGTAACGAGTACCGCGCCGCCTTGGGTACTCTTATTGAGCGGCTACTCGCCGAACGCCACGCAGCCCGCGAACGTAAAGATTGGGCAGTGGCAGACAGAATTCGCGATGACTTTGAGTCGGCTGGCATCGTATTGGAAGACGGAACCGACAACACTCGATGGAGCATCAATGGCTAAGCCAGGACGACCCGGCGCCGCAAAGGGCGGCAAAGGACCACTGAAGGGAACCGGCGGCAACGGCCGTCGCGCGCTGGAAGGTCGCGGCCCGACCCCGAAAGCCGAAGACCGTTCGTGGCACCCCGCCGGCCAGCGCAAGCTCGCCAAGGAACGCCTCGACGCTGCTCGCGCCCGCCACGGAAAAGACGCCAACGGCACCGGACAGCGCCGCGCACCCAAGGTAAAGAACGCTGACCAAGAAATCATCAACGGTCGCAACTCGGTACTCGAAGCACTGCGCACCGGTGTGCCCGCAACCACCCTGTACATTGCGGCACGCGTCGAATTTGATGACCGCGTCAAGGAATCGATCAACCTCGCCAACAAGCGCAACATCGCCGTCGTCGAAGTGACCCGCCCCGAGATCGATCGCCTCACCGGCTTCGACTCGGTGCACCAGGGCATCGCGCTGGCGGTTCCGCCATACAAGTACAGCCACCCGCAAGAGATGCTCGACGTGATCATTTCGCGCGGTCAGACCCCGCTGTTGGTTGCCCTCGACGGCATCACCGACCCACGCAACCTCGGTGCGATCATCCGCTCGATTGCTGCCTTCGGTGGTCAGGGAGTGATTCTGCCTCAGCGTCGTTCGACCGGTGTGACTGCATCGGCTTGGAAGACCTCGGCCGGTGCTGCGGCTCGCGTTCCGGTTGCGCTGGCTTCAAACCTCACCGCAACCCTGAAGGAATTCAAGAAGCGCGGTCTGTT
>CALBMG010000045.1 GCA_937896185.1 uncultured Microbacteriaceae bacterium
GCGGCAATCACCAGCGTGCTCGAGCAGTTCGGTGTCGACGCCAAGGTCACCGGCTTCATGCGCGGACCGTCGGTCACCCGCTACGAAGTCGAACTGGCGTCCGGAGTCAAGGTCGAACGCGTCACCCAGCTGAGCCGCAACATCGAATACGCCGTGGCGTCCAACGAGGTCAGTTTCCTCACACCGATTCCCGGCAAGTCCGCCATCGGTATCGAAATCCCCAACACCGACCGCGATATCGTCACCCTCGGAGATGTGCTCCGCTCCAGTACGGCAAAGCAGTCCACGCATCCCATGACCATGGGAGTCGGCAAAGACGTCGAGGGAGGCTTCGTCGTCGCCAACCTCGCCAAGATGCCGCACCTGTTGGTTGCCGGTGCGACCGGTGCCGGTAAGTCCTCGTTCGTGAACTCGATGATCACATCGCTGCTGATGCGCGCAACCCCCTCCGAGGTCCGTATGGTTCTCATCGACCCAAAGCGTGTCGAACTGTCGGCGTATCAGGGCGTTCCGCACCTCATCACACCCATCATCACGAACCCCAAGAAAGCCGCCGAAGCGTTGCAATGGGTCGTCAAAGAAATGGATTTGCGATACGACGACCTGCACGCCTTCGGCTACCGTCACGTGGATGACTTCAACCGTGACGTCATCTCGGGCAAACTGGTGCCGCCGCCCGGCAGCCAGCGCGTTCTGCGCCCCTACCCGTACCTGCTGATCGTCGTTGACGAGCTCGCCGACCTGATGATGGTCGCCCCACGTGACGTCGAAGATTCGATTGTGCGCATCACCCAGTTGGCTCGCGCCTCGGGAATTCACTTGGTGCTGGCCACACAGCGCCCCTCGGTCGATGTCGTCACCGGACTCATCAAGGCCAACGTGCCGTCCAGGCTCGCGTTCGCAGTGTCGTCCATGACGGACTCCCGCGTTATTCTCGACCAGCCCGGTGCCGAAAAACTCATCGGTCAGGGTGACGGACTGTTCCTCCCCATGGGTGCCAGCAAGCCGGTGCGCGTGCAGGGTGCGTGGGTCACCGAGGAAGAAATCGCTCACGTTGTTCGGCACGTCCGCAACCAGGCCGATCCCGAATACCGGGACGACGTCGACGCCGTGGCCACCAAGAAAGAAGTGGACGCGGATATCGGTGATGACCTCGAGGTGCTGTTGCAGGCCGTCGAGTTGGTCGTCAGCACACAGTTTGGTTCGACCTCGATGCTGCAACGCAAGCTGCGCGTCGGCTTTGCCAAGGCCGGTCGACTCATGGACCTGATGGAATCGCGTGACATTGTGGGCCCGAGCGAGGGGTCCAAGGCGCGCGAAGTGCTCGTGTCGGCGGACCAGTTGGCGTCCGTGCTGGCGAAACTGCGAGGCGAAGATGTTCCCGAGGCGGCTCCTGCTGTGGCTCCGATTGTCGCTGCTGCGCCTGTTGCTGTCGCGGCTGCCGCCGAAGCATTCGTGGAACCTGCCATTGATGTCGACGAGGCGTATGGTTCCGACCTGCCCACGGCCGAGGCTGCCGCGGTACTTGCCGAACCGTATGACACGGTCGGGGCGGAGATCCCTGAGTCATCCGATGACCAGTTGCCCGCGCCCCGCGCCGCCTCGTCTCACGTCAACTTCGACCCCGGGTTCGACCCCATCGAGCCCCCCACGGGACCGTTTGAGGGGTTGACTGCACCGGCCTACGACACGACCGAGGACGAGCGTTACAACGATCCGATGGCTCGCGCCACGGATGGTGTTCCCGAAGTCGACGGCGACTCCGACGAAGACGCTTGGGGCCTCACGGGCCGGGAGTACTAATGGCCGGCAGGATTCTGCGTTCCGGTGACGGGCCCGTCTCGAACTGGAATGTGGCCAACCTTGTGACGTTTGCCCGCGTTGCTGCATCACCGGTGTTTTTTCTGCTGATGATGTCCGAACTGTCGGCCAACGGTCGATGGTTGGCGGCGGCCGTTTTCGTCGCCATCATCGCCTCGGACGCAATCGATGGCGCTCTGGCTCGCGGACGTAACCTCTCAACCCCGTTGGGGGTCCTGCTCGACCCGATTGCGGATAAGTTGGTCATCACCGCTGCGCTCATTGCCCTTTCGATTCACGGTGAACTGCCCTGGTGGGTAACCGTCGTCATTCTGGTGCGCGAGCTGGGTATCACGGTGTACCGCATGGTGATCGTCAGCAAGGAAATTCACGCTGCTTCGTGGGCGGGGAAGCTGAAGACAGTGACACAGTCTGTGGCAATCACCCTGGCGATTGCGCCATTTTCTGAAGTGCTCGGGTTCGTGGCGTACGACATCAACGCTGTGGTGATGACGGCAGCCGTGGTGCTGACTGTTGCATCGGGCGCCGACTATGTGAACAAGGCGTGGCGCGCGCGATGACGTGGGACGCGCCTCGGGTCGCAGCGTTAGAGGCGTCGTTGCTCGCTGCCGGTATGACCGTGGCGACGTGTGAATCGTTGACGGGCGGGCTCGTGATTTCGGCTCTGGTGGAGCCCGCGGGCGCCTCGGCGGTGGTGAGAGGCTCCATCGTCGCGTATGCGACCGATGTTAAGTCGAGCCTTGTCGGCGTCGATTTGGCGCTGTTAGCCTCGCAGGGTGCGGTGAATGCCGAGGTTGCGACACAGATGGCGCGTGGCGCGCGTGAGCTTTTGGGTGCCAGCATCGGGGTCGCCACCACGGGTGTTGCCGGTCCGGACGTGCAGGACGGCGCACCGGTCGGCACCGTTTTCGTCGCAGTGTCAACGCCCCAGGGGGAACGCTGCGAGGGCGCCCATTTTGTTGGCGACAGGGACGAGATTCGGCGCGCGGCGTGCGACCTCGCTCTGGAACTCATAGCAAATTCTGTGCCACGGGAATAAATAGGGGAGCACTCTGCTTTTATGCTGAGGTACAGTAAGTACCAATCGAGAGGGGAACCATGGTTCTGATTCGTGAACAGCTGGGCGGCGTTTTTCGCGATGCGCGCAAGCGTCAGGGTCTCACTCTCAGTGCTGTATCCGAAACCGCTCGAGTATCCCAGGGATACATTTCCGAACTCGAGCGCGGACTGAAGGAACCGTCCAGCGAGATCATCAACAATCTTGCTCGCGCGTACGGCATGTCATTGTCCGAGGTTCTTTTTGCGGTGGGCAACCGCGTGGCTGGGCTTGAAGCAGTGCGTGGCGTCCGTTCGCCAGCAACTGGCGCCATCGATCCGACACTGCGCGCCCCTGAACGCATCCCGGTCGACTTTGACATCGCGCGTGGAATGGTCGGACTCGAGGACATGCCCGATTTTGAACTGGTGTTGTCCGAGGAACCCGGTGCGTTTACCGCAGATTCCTTCGACCCAGCCGATTTCCGCCTGTAACGGTGAAGCACAGCGAATTTACTCGCGCCGTCGAAACCGAATTCGGTGCCGACTATGGCCGCGCTTTGGTGCGGGATGTGGTGTTGAGTGAGTTCGATTGCCCGGGCGCCGAAGCGTTGACGCGCGGCGTGCCCCCACGTGAGGTGTGGCGGGCGTTGTGTGGCGCGATGGATGTTCCCGAGCATCGCGTTCATGGGGCGGGGCGTCCCGAACCCCGCAAGTCGTAGCCGTTTCGGAACATTCGTTCGCATAGTGGCGACACGCCGAGGCGCGGCATTCGAACATCTGTTCGAATCGCGATACGCTGTCCACAACAAACCTGAGCGTGGAGTTATCCACGGTGGGACAGGCTAACGGCAGAGATGTCGGTGCTCTGATTTACCGTGGGACACATCCTCAGAACGCCTTGTCGGAAGACACCGGGCCTGGCTTTATCGGCCTGGTGAGGAACGACAGCAGATAGGCAGCAACCCACTACCAAGGAGAACACCGTGGCAAACCCCACAGAAGCCCGCGAAAAAGCGCTCGAAACCGCTCTCGCACAGATTGACCGTCAGTTCGGCAAGGGCGCAATCATGCGTCTCGGCTCGGAAGAACGCGCAAAGGTCGCCGTAATTCCCACCGGATCCATCGCCCTCGATGTTGCCCTTGGTGTTGGGGGACTGCCCAAGGGTCGAATCGTCGAAATCTATGGCCCCGAATCGTCGGGTAAGACGACGTTGACCCTTCACGCAATCGCAAATGTTCAGGCAGCTGGCGGTATTGCCGCCTTCATCGACGCCGAACACGCACTCGACCCGGAATACGCACAAAAGCTGGGCGTCGACATCGACCAGCTTCTCGTCTCGCAGCCCGACACGGGTGAGCAGGCCCTCGAAATTGCCGACATGCTGGTGCGTTCCGGCTCGATCGACCTCATCGTCATCGACTCGGTTGCTGCTCTTGTGCCCCGCGCCGAAATCGAAGGCGAAATGGGTGACGCACACGTCGGCCTCCAAGCCCGACTCATGTCGCAGGCGCTGCGCAAGCTGACGGGTGGTCTGAACTCCACCGGTACCACCATGATTTTCATCAACCAGCTGCGCGAAAAGATCGGTGTGTTCTTCGGAAGCCCCGAAACCACCGCCGGAGGTAAGGCCCTCAAGTTCTATGCATCGGTACGACTGGACATCCGTCGAATCGAGACCCTGAAGGAAGGTTCCGACGCAGTGGGCAACCGCACACGCGTCAAGGTCGTCAAGAACAAGATGGCACCGCCCTTCAAGCAGGCTGAATTCGACATCCTGTTCGGCGTGGGCATTTCACGCGAAGGCAGCCTTCTCGACTTCGGAGTCGAGCACGGAATCGTCCGCAAGTCCGGCGCGTGGTACACCTACGACGGCGATCAGCTGGGTCAGGGTAAAGAAAACTCTCGCCGCTACCTCATCGAGAACCCGGCAACAGCCGACGAAATCGAGCGCAAGATCCTCACCGCGCTCGGCATCATCGACGCACCCGAAGCGGAATTGAAGGCAACCGGCACCGATGGCGCCGCAACCGCGTCCCTTGCAGCGAAGCAAGCTGCAAAGAACGCCGCTGCGGAATAACCATGAACGATGTCACGAACCCAGGGGAGGCGGTGGCCCCTGTCGCCTTCCTTCCCTGGGTGCGTGACGATTCTGCCCCGATTCGGCAAACCGCCGACGTGCTCGAGGATCTCACTGCGCAAATCCGCGCCGTGGAAAATCGTGTGACGGACGAGCCCGAGGTTGCTCTCTGCCCTGCGGAATTGAAAGCCGTCCGTAAGGCCGAACGGCGCTCACAGAACGTGTCATTGCATGCACTCACACGTCGCGCCGTGTCCGTGAAGGAAATGCGCGAGCTCTTGCAGAAACGCGAACTCGACCAGCACGCCATTGACGATAAAATTGCTCGACTCGAAAACTCGGGGCTTTTGAATGACAACGAGCTTGCTGTCGACGTCGTTCGGCGCAGTGTCGAGCGCAAAGGTCTTGGACGCAACGCGATCCGGTCCGAACTGGTCAAACGCAAACTCTCGCACGAATCCATCGAGTTTGCGCTCGAAGGGCTCGAACCAGACGATGAAAGCGAGCGCATTGTCGATGTTGCTCGCGCACGATTCTCGCGCCTCGGCGGACTCGACCGCGACACCCAGGAACGTCGACTGACGTCGTTCCTGATGCGTCGCGGATACCGATCCTCCGACATCAGCCGAACTGTACGACAGTTGCTGTTGGACGATGCCACATCGTCGCCGACAACCGTACGCTTCCACTGAAAATTCGAGAGTCGGTTTCGGGTAAAATCGAAACATCATGACATCATCTGCCACTTCTGCGCCCCGAACCTACGAGGTTCGTACCCTGGGCTGCCAGATGAACGTGCACGACTCTGAACGCCTGTCCGGATCGCTCGAAGCCGCCGGATACTCTGCCGCTGCAGAAGGAACCGAAGCCGACATCATCGTCCTCAACACCTGCGCAGTGCGTGAAAACGCGGGAAACCGTCTCTATGGCACTCTCGGCCACCTTGCCGCCCAAAAGAAATCGCATCCCGGAATGCAGATTGCTGTCGGCGGCTGCCTTGCCCAAAAAGACAAAGCAGAAATCGTCCACAAAGCTCCATGGGTGGATGTGGTGTTCGGCACCCACAACATGGGTTCACTCCCCGTCCTGCTTGAACGCGCTCGACACAACGGGGAAGCGCAAGTCGAAATCCTCGAATCTCTCGAGATTTTCCCTTCGACTCTGCCCACCAAACGTGACTCCACCCATTCGGGTTGGGTGTCCATCTCCGTAGGCTGCAACAACACGTGCACCTTCTGTATTGTGCCCAGTCTTCGCGGTAAAGAAAAAGACCGCCGACCGGGCGATGTGCTCAGCGAAGTTTCCGCACTTGTCGACGACGGTGTCATCGAGGTCACTCTGCTGGGCCAGAACGTTAATACCTATGGTGTCGAATTCGGCGACAAGCTCGCATTTGGCAAACTCCTCCGCGCGGCCGGTGAAATCGAGGGTCTGGAACGAATCCGATTCACCAGCCCACACCCTGCCGCGTTCACCGATGATGTAATCGAGGCGATGGCAGAAACCCCCGCGGTAATGCCCAGCCTGCACATGCCCTTGCAATCCGGATCGGATCGAATCCTCAAGGCGATGCGACGTTCCTACCGTTCCGAGAAATTCCTGGGGATCATCGATCGCGTGCGTGCTGCGATGCCGAACGCCGCAATCACCACCGACATCATCGTCGGCTTCCCCGGCGAAACAGAAGAAGACTTCCTCGAAACGCTACGCGTTGTCGAAGCCTCTCGATTTGCGACCGCATTCACCTTCCAGTATTCAATTCGCCCAGGAACTCCTGCAGCGGATATGGACGACCAAATCCCTAAGGCCGTTGTTCAGGAACGTTACGAACGACTCGTTGAGCTTCAGAACCGCATTTCGCTCGATGAAAACCAGAAACTCATCGGCACTGTCGCTCACGTGCTCGTCGCTGCAGAGGGGCGCAAGGACGCACAGACTCACCGCATGTCGGGCCGTTCAGAAGACAACCGTCTCGTGCACTTTGACATTCCTGAAGGCTCTGTTGCACCTCGTCCCGGCGACGTCGTGACCGTCACGTTGACCCACGCGGCACCATTCCATCTCCTGGCCGACAGCCCCGAGGGCTCTGCCCTGCAGGTGCGGCGCACACGAGCCGGCGATGCGTGGGACCGAGCACAGGCTGAATCGTGCGGAACCGACGCTCCGGCTTCTGCCGGTTCGGTC
>CALBMG010000046.1 GCA_937896185.1 uncultured Microbacteriaceae bacterium
CAGTCGGTTATGTCTTCGGTTGGTGTTGCGATTTTCGGAACAGTGTTTTTCCACTTCGCAACCCTGGGTCAGGCAGACGCCGGCTTCCGCAACGCGCTAATCGTGCAACTAGTTTTGCTGGGTCTCTTCGTTGTAATTTCTACAGTGTTACCGAAAAGATCCAGTCACTAAATATCTGGGAGCAAAAGAGTGTCGCAAAAGTTTCCTGTTGTTGATAAGACCATCGCCGAGCTGCGCGCTGCACTGGAGGCTGGCCAAGTAACTTCGGTTCAGCTGGTTGAGGCTTACCTCGAGCGAATTGCGACCTACGATTCAGCTGGAATCAAACTCAACTCGATCGTTGAGCTAAACGAGAATGCGCTCGCGGAGGCGGCGGCATCTGACGCCCGCCGTGCCGCTGGAAAAACTTTTGGCCCGCTCGATGGTATTCCGTTCACCGCGAAAGACTCCTACAAGGTAAAAGGCATGACTGTGGCTGCCGGTTCACCAGCCTTCGAACACCTGGTTGCAACTTCGGACGCATTCTCGATCAAGGTTCTGCGCGAAGCGGGCTGTGTGCTGATTGGTCTAACCAACATGCCACCGATGGCGAACGGTGGAATGCAGCGCGGTGTCTATGGTCGCGCCGAGAGCCCCTACAACCCCGACTTTCTGACCGCCGCTTTTGGCTCGGGTTCATCCAACGGTTCGGGCACTGCCACGGCCGCCAGCTTTGCCGCATTCGGGCTGGGCGAAGAAACCTGGTCGTCGGGTCGTGCCCCGGCATCGAACAACGGATTGTGCGCCTATACCCCGTCGCGCGGCGTAATTTCAGTGCGTGGAAACTGGCCGCTGGTTCCCACGATGGACGTCGTCGTCCCCCACACGCGCACCATGACCGACATGCTGGAACTGCTCAACGTCGTCGTTGATGATGACGACGACACTCGCGGTGATTTTTGGCGCACCCAGCCCTGGATTTTGATTCCCAAGAGCTCGGCGTTGCGCCCCCGCAACTACGAACGACTGGAAAACCGTGACGCGCTCGCAGGAAAAACAGTGGGCGTGCCTCGGATGTACATCAACAAGGACACCGATTCGACCGATCAGATCGTGACCCGCGACAGCGTCATCGAGCTGTGGGAATCGGCCCGTGCAGACCTCGAAGCCGCCGGCGCCACCGTATTGGAAGTCGATTTCCCCGTCGTCACCAACTATGAAGCCAAGGGCACTGGCGACCTGGTCACACGCGGGTTGGTCCCCGCCGAGTTCGCCGAACGCGAACTCATGGATCTGGTGGTGTGGTCGTGGAACGACTTCCTCGACGCCAACGCCGACCCGCAGTTGCACGCCTTGGCTGACGTCGACGGCCCCGCAATTTTCCCCGTACCCACCGGCTCGGTTCCCGGGCAATACGACGACCACAAACACCGATACGCACCGGATGACGTGGACCTCGCCGACTATGTGACCTTTGCCGCCGAACAGGGTGTTCCCGAGCTGGTCGATATTCCCACGATTCGCGACGGCGTCATCGGTCTGGAAGAGGCTCGACGAATCGACCTTGAACAGTGGATGAACCTGCTGGGGCTCGATGTGATTGTGTTCCCCGCGGCGGCCGATGTCGGGCCTGCCGACGCCGACGTGAACCTGGATTCGGCCCAGGACGCGTGGCGTAACGGCGTGTGGGTGTCGAATGGCAACCTCGTTCCTCGCCACCTGGGAATCCCCACTGTCACCGTGCCGATGGGTGTCATGTCGGATATCGGGATGCCGGTGGGACTCACCTTCGCGGGTCGCTCATACGAAGACAACGCACTGCTGTCGTACGGTTGGGCGTTTGAACAGGTTCGTTCACGCCGTGTGGCCGCGCCTCGGACCCCCGAATTGCCCGATCTCGACTGGGTATCGACCGGCATCACGAGCACGAACGAGGTCACGCTCGAGGTTTCCGCCGAACTGCACGACACCGTTGTAACCGCGCACGTTCACACCACAGCGAGCGAGGTCGCGATCACGATCAACGGCGTCAACGCGGCGATCGAATCGTCCGCCAATGGCACGCTGATCGCGAGCGCACAGATCGACCCCGCAGAGCTCGATCGACTGCACAGCGAATGGCGTGGGAACTATGGCCAGATTGTCACGGTTGTTGTTCGAGGCGCGGACGACGAGGTATTGGGTCAGACCGTCATCGTCGGTGGTGTGGCCTAGAACCTGCATGCTGTGCCGAATTTCGGATGATGCGGCGGCAGTACACCCCGCTAAAATAGTGGGCAGAACACCTGTCGACGCCGATGTGGTCGTTGCCCATTTCACCATCGGAGAATCATGTCACACGCTCGTTCATTCGTCGCCGGATTTGGCGCCGCCGCACTCGCCCTGACCTTGGCAGGTTGCCAGTCGGGCGCCCCCACCGCAGCAGAAACGAACATCACGACCCCCGCAGTGTGTGCCGGTGTCGAGATCGTCATCGATTACGACCTGTTGGGGGCGAACCGCGTCGAGGAATGCGTGGCCATCGCCGAGGGTGACACCATCACCGCTTCCGAAGCCCTGGGCGAGCTGGGAATCACCACCGAGGGCACGGCCGATTACGGTGACGCGGTTATCTGCCGCATCGATGGACAACCCTCCGCCACGGAAGAGTTCACTGTCGAAGGCGAAGACCCCTACCTCGAAACCTGCGCCACCATGCCCCCCGCATTTGCATATTGGGCAATGTGGATTTCCACCCCCGACGCACCCGAGTGGGCATATGCAATGGAGGGCGTGACCACACAACTGGTCGGCCCCGGTGACGCACTTGGTTTCATGTTCAGCACAGCCGGTGCGACCCCCACTCCTGCCAGCTAACCTCGTCGTATGACTCGTCGCCGCAGCTTTGACCCGCGACCGCTGCGGTTTGCGCTGTGGGGTTCGGCAATTTTTGTGACGCTGCGGCTGGTGTACCGTTCGGTGTTCAATGGCGCTGGCGGCGAGACCGTGTTGTGGAACGTCCCGGTGATGCGACTTCCAGACCCGCTGTCCACCGTCGCTTTCGGGGGCGCGGTCAGTGCCGAGGGGCTGTGGGCTGCGGCCGTGAGCGCACTTCCCGTGGCGTTGTTCCTCGTCACCTGGGGAGCCCTTCTGGCGTTCGTCGACTTCCGTCGAATTCTGCGAGTACTGCGCCACAGTGTTCACGGGCGTTCGATTCTGACAGCGTTAGGAATCATGCTGTCTGCTTTTCCCGCGGTCGTTGAATCGGTCGGCACGGTCCGACACAGTGCACGACTTCGAGGCGTGCGCGGAATCCGTGCAGCCGCACTGGTCGTCTCCGCCGTGGTGACCCGCAGCGTGGAACTGGCAGTAACCACCGGTGCGGCCATGGAAGCAAGGGGGTTCGGCCACGCCTCGGATCGGGCAACCGGCATGTGCGAATTCCCGGTCGAGGCGCGTCAACTGAGCCTCTACCACGGTGATCGATTGATCATTGGCGAACTAGACCTCAGCTGCACGCCTGGCAGTGTGACCCTGGTTACCGGCGACACGGGTTCGGGCAAAACTACACTGCTGCGGGCACTGGCCGGGCAATTCCAGCACCTCGACGGTGGAACTCAAATCGGCGTCCTGCACGTGGGGGCAGTTGACCGTCGTGCCACGCCGCCCCGAGATACCGCACATTTTGTGGGCTTTGTCCCCCAAGACCCGCGCACCTCGTTTATCACCGAAACGGTCACCGACGAGCTCGTAATCTCGGCCGAACTGTCCGGCGGTGAACTCGATGCGGCCCACTACCGTGCGACGACCATCGCCACGGAATTGGGAATCACACACCTGCTGCAGCGCAGCACCGCATCCCTGTCGTCGGGCGAGGCGACCATGGTCGCCATTGCCGCAGCACTCGTCGTCCAACCCACAGTGCTGATCCTGGACGAGCCCTTGGCCGACCTCGATGACATCGCACGTGACACTGTGGTGTCCGCGCTGACTCGAATCACAGAACACACCCACATCGCGGTGGTCGTCAGCGAACACCGCACCGCACGGCTTCACGAACTGGCCACCACGGTAGTCCGACTGTCCGACGGACGTGCACACATCGGCGGACTCGAACTGTGCGAGCCCACCCTTTTCGCGGACACTACCGGGGTGCCGAGCCAATCACTGCGGGCCGTCCTGGGTCCCAACGGTGTGGGAAAAACCACTGTGCTGTCCCGTGCCGCTGCGGCTGACCCCGGCATTGCTCTCGTTCCCGAACGTGCCGCCGACCTGCTGTTGACAACAACCGTTGCCGCAGATTGTGCACTCAACGACCGTGCGCGTCGACTGCCCCGTGGCGCAACGTGGGGTCGCATTCAGACGATCTCTGACGGCTCGATTTCGCCCCAGCAGCACCCCCATGATCTGTCAACCGGCCAACAGTTGCTCGTTGCACTCGCCATCCAAACTGCACACAACCCTGAACACCTCATGGTGGACGAACCCACGCGCGGTCTTGACGCCAACACTCGGGATCGAATAGTCGCGGTGGTGCACCACCTCTCAGAGCACCGGCTCGTGACCATCGCCACACACGACACAGAATTTGTGTCCCAGCTGAGCGCCACGATCATCCCCATGCCCACACGTGAATCGGTCGACGAGCGCACCGTCGCCAGCGCTGGGGTTACCGCATGACCACACACCCGGCCATTCACAGCACACCACACACGTTCTGGGTCCACCATGCGCCCCTGATTCTCGCCAGCATCGGTGCCGTTGGCGCGTTTGCGTGGCCACTTTTCACGACCGCGCACATCGACGATGGTGACCTGGCGGCACCCGCAATCGCCGTGGCGTTGGTGCCGGTGCTCGCGGTCATCACCTCCCTGTTGCTGGACTCCCACCTGCGCAGCGCCCACACCATCGCCCTGCTGGGCGTGCTCGCCGCCGTGGGTGCGGCAGTGCGCATCGGAGGAACTGGCGTGGGCGGACTCGAGGCCGTATTCGTCGTCCTAATCCTCGCGGGCTATGCCCTTGGTGCCCGATTCGGGCTGGTGCTGGGAATGCTCACCATCCTGGGCTCGGGAATCATCATGGGCGGAATCGGACCATGGACAGCCTTCCAGATGTTCGCTGCTGGCTGGGTTGGTGCGGGCGATGGTTTGTTGGTACTGGACCGTAACCAAGACGGCAGCATCAACGATGGTTCTGAGTTGTTTGGAACCTCGACGGTGTTGGCTGACGGCAGCAAAGCCGTTGACGGCTACCAAGCACTGGCGCAGCTAGACACCAACCAAGACGGTGTTATCAGCAGCGCTGATGCGCAGTTTGCCAAGTTGGGCGTTTGGATTGACAGCAATGCAGATGGTCAAACCGGTGCAGGGGAAGT
>CALBMG010000047.1 GCA_937896185.1 uncultured Microbacteriaceae bacterium
ATGCGCAACAGCGCCTGCAGCTGGCCCTGCGCCTGCCGCACAAGACCCTGCTGAAGCTGCGCCAGGACGTTCATCGCGAGGTGCGCATTCGCGTGGCCCTGCGCATGGATGTGGCCGACCTGCCCTCGATGCAGCACGACGAGGACTACTACGTGCGCCAGATCGTGGCGCGCCGCCTGCCGCTGGCGCAGGCAGTGACGCGGATGGACGGCATTTTCACAGCGGCGCTCAATGGCGGCAAGCTGCGTCCCGATCCGACCCTGAGCTTCGGCGGCGGCGGAACGACAGTGAACATCACCGTTCAAGGTGCTGTCGGTAACGAGGATTTCCTAGCCAAGACAGTAGTTCGGGCTGTGCAGAACTCGCAGAAGCGGGGCCAAACTCCAAGAGGTGCCCTTGCCTAGGATCACCCCGTTTCAGATCGCTATGGGGGTCGGTGCTTCTGGTGCCCTCGTGGACGTTTCCACGTATGCCGATTTGGCGGCTGGGGTGCAACGGTCATGGGGTCGGCGTACAGAGTTCGAGGACATCGCCCCAGGTGTGTTCTCGTTCGTGCTGGACAACTCTGACGGGCGCTTCACACCCGGTAATACCGCTTCCCCTTTGACGACCACTGTTACTGAGGGTATGGCGGTGTGCTGGAACGCGGGTGGTCGTTTGGTGGCTGGCACGATTTTGGCGATCGAACCGACGTTCCCCAGTGATGAGTCGGCGTGGGCGCAAATTCGGATCACCTGTGATGACATGTTGGGTGCTGCCGGCCGGCGCGAGCTGAGCGATACTCTCGCTAAGTCGATGGTTCTGGGTTCTACTGCCTATTTGCATTGGCCGTTCAACGACACGGTTGGTTCGAGTGCCGCAGCAGAGCAGTCCGGGCGGCAGCAACCATCGCTTACCGTCAATCCAACCTTTTCGACCACTACATTTGGGGCATCAGGCTTCGCGGCGCTGGGGACAGATACTCAGGCTCTGATCACTTCCCCTGGCGGGGCGACCCCGCTTAGCACCCGTCCCCTTGTTTACCCTGTAGCTCCCGGCGACTTCACAACGATTGACTACGCTCCCGGGTCGATGGGTTGCTGGGGTGTCTGGATTACACCCAGAAGCCTCACGGAACGTTACCAAATTGGAATCGTGCTAAACGGGTGCCCCAGCACGACAATCTTCCTGGGTTCCAATGCGTCTTTTCAGTGGTCAATGCTGATGGGGGCTACCACATTCCTGACCTCGAGCATCGCGCCACAAGTGGGCGTTCCCGCCTACTTGCAGATGGTCGTTACATATTCGGGTTCAACATCGATCACTGGGGAGCTGCTGGTCAATGGTATTTCTGCGGGCACAAAAACATTTGTGCCTGGCGGATCTGATCCCGCAGGATTAGCGACAAACCAGCTCAGAACGCCATCTTTGGTTTTTGTTTATCTGGCATCTGGTAGTACCACAGAAGGAGCAACATTTGCGCACCTTTCGCATACGGCAGAACCAGTTGCCGAATACTCTCTGCAAACAACCCCGCTGACGGAATCGATTGTTTTATCTGCTATAGATGCAGCAGTCTCCGGGGTGACCTTGACGACGCTGCCGACTGAGCTGTCACAGTCAGCAATCAGTGCCCCCACATCTGGATCTGCTTTGGATGCTTTCAATGATGTCCTCCGCACTGAGCAAGGCGCGGTGTACTCCACCGTAACCGGCACGCTCACCTCACCAACTCAGACGTTGACAGTTCGGGAACGCACCCGACCCACCACCGTCACAGCATCTTGGGATGTTGCCCGCGAGCTTGATGGTGCGCCCCAGTTTGTGCGGGACATTACGAACATGGTTTCGACCATCACTGCGTCAGGGCCAACCCAAGATGTGACTCTCACTGATGCGACGTTGACGGCGCGGGTCGGTTCCTCGAACTCATCAGAGTCAGTGCTGAACACCGACTATGTTGACCTGCTCATGTGGGATCAGGACAGGTTGCAGCGCGGCGCAAACGTCCAACTGCGTGTCGCATCCGTGACCATTGACGCAATGACAACCCCCACCGACAGGACTTCGGATCTGCTCGCGTTGGTTCCTGGTGACCGTCACCAATTCACTGGACTGCCTAGCACTCAGCTCGGGTTCTCGACGTGGGACGGGTGGCTGCTGGGTGTCGATGAAACGCACACCCTTACAGAGCACACGTTCACTTTGTACTTCCAGCCGGTGCTCCCGACGACAGCAATTTTTGACACCAACTATTTCATGGGCGACACCGACCTCACCCTGTCAGCGTCGATAACTTCGGGTGCAACCACCATGTCTGTTGCCACCGCGACGACGACAACGAAGCTCGAGACGACCACGTTCCCTTACACGCTGGTCATCGATTCGGAGCAGGTCACGGTGACTGCGTGTACTGGTGCAACACCACAGGTAGCGACGATCACTCGTGGTGTGAATGGGACTACTGCTGCCGCACATTCATCGGGTGCTGCGGTTGAGATTGCTGTGCCCTCACTGTACGCCTTCTGAGTTAGAACAAGATTTCGAATGTTGGTGACCTGAGAGCCGCCAAACGGGGAACGGGTTGCACTCCCATATCGGGGGGTAAACGTCTTAGAGCCCCCGTAGAGGGCTGCTGAGAGGGCCTTCTGCGGGGGTTCTCGAATGTGCGTTCGAATGTCAGTTTGGTTGGCAGTAATAGGCGAGTTGTGAACCCAGCGACTGTGCGAAGCGGTCAGCAGCGCAC
>CALBMG010000048.1 GCA_937896185.1 uncultured Microbacteriaceae bacterium
CCAGCTACAACGAAGAATCAGGTCGATACAAGGAGCTTTCACCGGTTTTCTATGTGCCAGCTCCAGACCGTAACTTGGTCCAGGTTGGCAAGACCGGTCACTACGAGTTCGTCCCCGGAACGCCCGAACAGTTCGAGCTCGTTGACCGCGAAATCCGTCAGTCGTGCGAGAACGCGTATGCCGCTTACCAGCGCATGCTCGACGCCGGAATCGCCCGCGAAGTTGCGCGTGCGGTCCTGCCCGTCACCATTTACTCGTCGATGTACGTCACGATGAACGCGCGCGCACTGATGAACTTCCTGTCGCTTCGCACCATGCGCGAAGGAACCCACTTCCCGTCGTTCCCGCAGCGCGAAATTGAAATGGTCGCCGAAAAGATGGAAACCTTCTGGGAAGAGCTCATGCCCATGACCGCCGCAGCGTTCAACGCCAACGGCCGTGTGGCACCGTAACCGTTAGGCAGGACAGGCAATGACTCATCACAACGGCAACCCATTCGGCCAGGTCCTGGTCGCCCTCGTCACGCCCTTCCAGGCCGACGGAGAAGTGGACTGGCCCGCAGTCGAGAAACTGATGGATGACGTCATCACCCACGGTGCCGACGGAATTGTCGTCACCGGAACCACCGGCGAGACCTCGACCCTGACCGACCCCGAAAAAATCCGTTTGGTCGAGGTGGGCAAGGAAGTCTCGGCGGGCCGCGCCAAAATCATCACCGGCGGTGGATCCAACGAAACCGCACACGCAATCGAGCTGTACCAGAAGAGCGAAAAGGCGGGTGCTGACGGTGTCATGATTGTCACCCCGTATTACAACAAGCCCACCCAGGCCGGTGTGCTGACCCACTTCCGCATGATCGCCGACGCCACCGACCTGCCCGTCATCATGTACGACATCCCCGGTCGAGCAGGAATTGAAATCAAGTACGAAACCATCCTGCGCGCCTCGAAGCACCCCAACATCGTGGCGGTCAAGGATGCAAAGGGTGACCTCGCCGAGGCATCACGTGTCATGAACCAAACCGACCTGCTGTACTTCGCCGGCGACGACTCGAACGTGCTTCCCCTGCTGTCCATCGGCGGCTCTGGGCTCATCGGTGTAACCGCAAATATTGCACCCACTCCATACCGAATCATGGTTGACGCCGTCAACCGCGGCGACCTGCACGCCGCCACCGAACAGCACAAACTGTTGGAACCCCTCGTACGCGCGACCATGACCCACGTACCGGGCACCGTCGCCACCAAGTACATCCTGCACGGACTGGGCCGAATCGGCTCGCCCCGTGTACGTCTGCCGCTAGTCGGCCCCGAAGACCACGAAGCCGCCCTCATCGAGGACTCGGTTGCGTTGGTTCACGGGGTTGCCGGGGTTGACTTCTCTGAATTCCGTCCGGACCGCAACGCCGCCGCGGGTGGCGCATTGCCCAAGATTGCCGGCACAACCCGCTAGACGATTGGAGGCTCATGCCTCGATTTATTAGTGCGCCAGGCCGTTTGGAAAACGGCACACTGCGCATCATCCCGCTCGGAGGTTTGGGCGAAATCGGTCGCAACATGACCGTCTATGAATACGACGGCAAGTTGCTCATCGTGGACTGTGGGGTTTTGTTCCCCGAAGAAACTCAGCCCGGTGTCGACCTGATCCTTCCCGACTTCGAACCCATTCGTGACCGCCTCGACGACATTGTCGGAATCGTGCTGACCCACGGACACGAAGACCACATCGGCGCTGTGCCCTACCTGTTGCGTCTGCGAGATCGGAAGAGCGT
>CALBMG010000049.1 GCA_937896185.1 uncultured Microbacteriaceae bacterium
CGTGCCCGTCAGGTGAACTCGGGTGTTGCCCGGTTCCAACTGGTTCAATGCGTCGACGACCGAACCGTCCTGCAGGAATAGCAGGTGGGCAAGCTGATGTGTGGTCTGGGTGTACTGGTGTGGCGCAACCCCATCGACGCCCGGTTCGTTGACTAGGTACAGCGAAAAGTATGGGACGTAGCAGACCCGGGTGAAACTGGCCAGGGATTCGACCCGGTAGTTTTCTTGGTAATTTCGTTGCCAGGGATAGTTGAGGAACACATAGTCGGGCTCCAACGCCCTCAAACGCTCTAGCCCCTCGGTGTCATCGTCGAATCGGAATCGTTCGTGGGGGATTCCACGTTCGTCGAGGAACGCGCTGACCTTGTGCTCGTCGCCGAAGGCCTCATCGCCCGTGAGTTTTCGGGGAATCGTGATCACGATGGGGTCGAACTGTGGGTCCGCAGCCATCAGACGATACACCTCGTCGAGCGAATCCCATGCCTCGAAATAGAACAGCAGGAATACGACTCGGATCGGTGTGGTGGTGCTCACCTCACCAGCATAGGCGCGGTCTTGCGCCTCGTCAGGGCTTTTAGTAGCCGAACGCAGTGGTGTAACCGTTGATTGCCGGCTGGCCGCCGAGGTGCGCGTACAGTACGCGGCTGCCCTCGGGGAAGTAGCCCTCGCGCACCAGATCGATCATGCCAGCCATCGATTTGCCTTCATACACGGGGTCGGTAATCATGCCGTCCATGCGTGCAGCCAGCTCGATTGCCTCGATAGTGCGAGGTCCTGCGATGCCATAAATGTCGTCGTGCCAACGGTCGAGCAGAACGACTTCTTCGTCGGCAATCTCGCGGCCCAATTCGATACCGGCGGCCGTGCGGCGGGCAATGCGAGCGATTTGTTCCCATGTCTGTTCGACGGTCGCAGAGGCGTCAATACCGATGACGTCCTGAGCGCGGTTGCTGTGGGCGAAACCGGCGATCATTCCGCCCTGTGTCGATCCGGTTACCGAGCACACGATGACGTTGTCGAAGGTGAAGCCCAATTCGGCTTCCTGATCCTCGACCTCGAAAGCCCAACCGGCGAAACCGTGTCCACCGAGAACGTGGTCTGATGCTCCTGCGGGAATCGCGTAGGGCTTGCCGCCACGGTCAATAACCTCGGCCAGTGCGTCCTCCCAAGACTTGCGGAATCCGATGTCAAATCCCGCGTCGTTCAGCCGAACATCGGCGCCCATGATGCGCGACAGCAAGATGTTGCCGGTCTTTTCGTAGTTCACTTCGTCCCACTCAACCCAGTGTTCCTGGACGAGCACGCACTTGAGGCCCAGCTTGGCGGCCACAGCGGCCACCTGGCGGGTGTGGTTTGACTGGACGCCACCAATCGAGACGAGGGTGTCGCAGCCCTGAGCAAGCGCATCGGCGGCAAGGTATTCCAGCTTGCGGGTCTTGTTCCCGCCATAGGCGAGGGCCGAGTTCATGTCCTCACGCTTCGCCCACAGTTCCACTTTTCCGCCCAGGTGTTCCGTCAGGCGGTCCAGACGGTGAATCGGCGACGCGCCGAAACGCAAGTCGATGCGGGGAGTGTTGATCAGGGCCTGACGCGACATTGGGTCTTCCTAACTGTGGTGGAGGGGAGTGCGGTGAACTAGCTGGCGGGGGTTTCAGCGCTGCCACCGCTGCTGCGGCGACGACGGGTACGGTTGCGGGGCTTTCCGGCTTCACGTGCGGCAGTCTCGGGTGCGCCCGATTCCCGCTGTGCGGACCGTGCGGGTCGGTCGCTCGAACGGGGTGCACGCCCTGCGGCCTTTTCTGCGCGGGGGATAGATCGGA
>CALBMG010000050.1 GCA_937896185.1 uncultured Microbacteriaceae bacterium
CTCGGCCTGCAATTCTTCGACTACGCCAATCGAACTTCTCAGCACCTCTTCACGGCGCGACTCGGACTCGGCACTGTTGACCTGTTCCAGCAACTGCGTCTTGTCGGTTGGGCCCATGAGCCCCGAGATGCGGCCGGTGGAGAACGACGAGAGGACAACGATGTCGCCCGGTTCGGCCGTGGCGGTGATCTCGTGGATAAATTCGTGGTCTCCGGGACACGTATCCGCCGCTGGTCCCGACAAATTCACGAAGCCGCACCCGTAGTGGCGAATCATGTCGAAGTCAGAACCTGTTTTGTCGGCAACCCATCGCGCGAGGTTTTTGTAGTGACCCGCGTGCGAGTCGCCGACGAAATACAACATATGTCCGGTTCCGTAATCGTCGACAGGAATCGTCTGAAGTTTGGCCGCAATCGCCTGTGAATCGTTGAAGGCGGGGTCATTCAATCGTTTGGCGACGGTAACGGCACGGGCATTGGCGACGGTGACACCTGCGGTCAACAGCAATGCCAGAGCGGTGCCGAGGGCGATGACAGTGAGGTCCGCGCGTCGGCGAACAAATGAGCCTGTTCGGAATGGTGTTTCCACGAACCGGAAGCTGAGCCATGCGAAGAGTAACGTCAACGCAAGGGCAAACGCCTGCTTCCACAGAGAGTCGAGGCCGACGGTCCACCGGAAGAGGACGAAGAAACCCCAGTGCCACAGGTACAGCGAGAAGGAAATTTTTCCGATGAACAGCACCGCGGGTGCGGTAAGCACACGACCCAATGGACCGTAGTTTCCGTCATGCGTGTACGCCGCGTGAATCAACAGTGCTGTTCCCATCACGGCGGGTACGGCCCACCAGAATGGGAATGCGTCGGTTGTCGCCCAAATGAGCGAAACGGTCACCGTGGCTGCTCCGAGACCGAATATGCCGGCGAGCTGACGGCGTGAAGGCCGCGGATCGAAACTGCGACTGAGGAACAGGTACAACAGCGCTCCGACGGCGAGTTCCCAGAATCGTGCGGGCAACATGTAGAACGCGTTGACCGCATCGTTCTGTGTTTGCCACACACTGATTCCGAACGACACAAGGGTTGTTCCGACCAAAACAAGGATGCCGGCATTACGCAGCGCCAATTTCTGTCGGTGAATTCCCCACGCGATGAGAATTGCGATGAGCGGGAATACGAGGTAGAACTGTTCCTCGACGCCCAACGACCACGTGTGAAGGAACGGGTTGAACTCGGCGCGGTCCCCAAAATATCCATCGTTACCCATGACGAGTGACACGTTGCTGAGCCCATAGATCGCCCACTTCGCCGTATCGAAAATTCCCTGGCTCATGAAGGATTTGGGGATAAATAGTGCCGATGCAACTGCTGTGAAACCCAGAAACACAAAGAGTGCTGGCGCGATGCGCACGAAGCGCGCGTTCAGCAGCACCGAGTCGCGCAGCATCAGGACGCCGCGCGCGGCGAAGCCGGCCAGCCGCTCCGCCGCCTCGAGCTGCCCGGCCTGATGCTGGGGCTTGGCAGCTTCTTCACGACAATTTCTGCCGCGCTGGTCGCCGGCGTGTGGCACTTTGTTGCTGCGGCCTACTTCGGGGCGGTGGG
>CALBMG010000051.1 GCA_937896185.1 uncultured Microbacteriaceae bacterium
CCGTGGGGGCCGTGGTACTTGACGCCTCGGGCGCGATAGTGGCCACGGGTTTCAATGAACGTGAACTCACAGGTGATCCCACGGCACACGCCGAAGTGGTGGCGCTGCGCCGTGCAGCCGTGGCTGCGGGTGGATGGAATCTGTCGGGCCACACGTTGGTGGTCACCTTGGAGCCGTGCGTGATGTGCGCCGGGGCGATTCTGTCAGCACGGGTGTCACGCGTGGTGTTTGGTGCCTTTGACGACAAGGCGGGCGCTTCGGGTGGGGCGATTGATGTGTTGCGCAACCCTGCGCTGCCCATCCGGGTGGACGAGGTTGTCGGCGGGGTTCTCGCCGAGGAGACGGCGGAACCCCTGCGCGACTTCTTTAGCGCGCAGCGCTAAAGCCTCGAGTTGTGGGGTTATGCGCCCCAGATGTCACCGCTCCAGATAACGGCGATGACGATGTCGATGAGCGCGAATCCACCGGCTGCGTGGAAGAACGGCTGCAGCTTAGTTTCGCCCTTCTTCTGGCGGATGTTACCGATGACCGCAGCGACGAGTGCGGCGAGTGCCAGCACGAACTTGATGCCGATTTTTGCATTGTTGACGTCTTCGTCGAGTGCGTACTTCATGCCCACGAGGATCACACCGGTCACCAGCTGAATCGCGGCGGCGGGGATCATGAGGCCGAAGGGGAAGTTGGTCTTCGTCTTCATGTTGGCGACGAACAGGCCCACGAGGATGGCCAAGCCGACGAAGTGAATAACGAGCGTGATGCCCTTGATGAGTTCCAGTGTGTTCATGTTTTCCTCCAGTGCGACCACCCTTGGCCGCATTCGAAACCCTACACTGAGAACCATGGAAACGACCCTGACGTTTGCCTTCCTGGGCACCGGTTCGATGAATGGCGCAATCCTTGCGGGGTTGCTGAACGAGGGCTCGTTGGTGGGCTCGGTTCGTGCCACCACACGTTCGATGACTTCGGCCGAGGCGTTGTCGTCGGGGCGGGTCGAGGCTCGTTCTGTTGAATCGAATGCTGACGCCAACCGGTGGGCCGTCACCGGCGCCGAAGTCGTGGTTCTCGGGGTGAAGCCGGCGGGGATTGTCGATGTGTTGGCTGATATCCGCGATGCGGTGTCCCCGGATGCGCTCATTATTAGTGTCGCTGCCGGCGTGACCTTGGAGACCATGCAGTCCGTGGTGTCGAACCCTGTGGTCCGTGCGATGCCCAATACCCCAGCCTTGGTGGGGTTGGGGGTCACCGGTGTGGCCACGGCGGATAACGTGTCAGCGGCTAATCGGCTGCTGGCTCGACGCGTGTTCGAGACAGTCGGTGTGGTGATGGAGTTGCCCGAATCACAGATTGATGCGTTGTCGACTATTTCGGGTTCGGGCCCTGCCTATGTTTTCCACGCGATCGAGCAGTGGACGTTGGCGGCGGAACGGCTGGGCTTTACCTTTGACGAAGCGCGCAGGCTCGTCGAGGGCACTTTTGTCGGTTCCACACGGTTGTTGCAGAAATCCGGCGTGGATCCGGCCGAGTTGCGTCGACGGGTGACCAGCCCGAAGGGCACCACCGAGCGGGCGATTGCGGTTCTCGATGCGGCCCAGTTGGCCGACATTTATGAGGCTGCGGCGCGTGCTGCGTTGGCGAGGGCGGCCGAGATTGCAGCGGAAAACGCCTCGAAACACTAATCATCAGCAGGGCTGGTTCACAGGAAGTTCACAGAGTTGGTCGGGAATCTGAAGTCATCAACCACAGAACACCCGAAAGGTGAACATCATGGCTAAGACAATCGAGAACTTCGACGGCGACAACACCGAGCCCGTCAACTCTCAGAACGGCGACAACGTCACCGAGTCCGCAGCGACAGAGAACGTCGCAGCAGAATCCACCAGCGACACCGCTGCCGCAGAAACTGCCCCCGCCTCGAAGCGCAACTGGATCAAGCCCGTCGGCATCGCCGCAGGCTCCGTGCTGCTTCTGGGCCTGACCTTCGGTGCCGGCGCAGCCGCTGCCAAATTCATCGGCCCTCAGCCCGTGGAATTCGGCAGCGCCCACATCGAAGGATTTGCGGGCGACGGCGACTCTGACGGTGGCTTCCAGGGTGGTGCGCGCGGCGAGGGCGGCGAACGCGGCGGCCACGGCCCACAGGGCGAAGGCTTCGGTCCCGCAGAAGGCCAGACCGGCATGACCGTCGACCCCAACGACCTGTGCCACCCCGGCGACGGTCACACCCACGATGCTGCGGGCAACGACGTTGCCCAAGCCGACGGCACCAGCTGCACCGCGGTAACGACCGGCACCGACGGAACCACCACCGACGGCACGACGACCGACACCACCACGCCGTAACCGCACCAGCGGACACAGCGTACAGACGCGAACAGGGTATCTCGCAGGGGATACCCTGTTTTCTATGGAAGACATCTTCGACGTACTCGCGGAACAGATTCGACGCGACATCCTCGTCACCCTGCGCAACGCGGCACCCGCCGACATGTCCGTCGGCGAAATCGTCTCGGCTGTGGGATCGACCCAGCCCACCGCCTCGAAGCACCTCAAGGTGTTGCGCGAGGCTGGCCTCGTCGCCGTTCGCGAAGAAGGCCAACACCGTTTTTATCGCCTGAACCCCGAACCGCTCGCCACCGTCGAAGGCTGGATCAGCGGCATGAACACGGCGCCGGCACCTGCTGATGACAATTCACCGGCAGAATCAGCTATCCCGTCCGCCAGCACCTCGTATCTGCCCGACGCCGACTATTCGGGCATCGGCCGACAGGTGGGCCGCTTCCTCGCGGACATCACCCACGAGGCACTGGGAATCACCCAACTGGCTCGCACCGTGGTGCTCGACGCCACCAGCGCGGTCACCCAAAAGACCGGCGAATTCGCCGAACGATTCACCCAACGCCGCTGAGCGACAAAGCCGCCACAAAAATTGGGCTAGACTTTCCCCTACATGTCAGTTCGCCGGCTTCGTGCCGGCTCAAATGAAGGTGTCCTATGGGTTCCGTCATCAAGAAGCGTCGCAAGCGTATGGCCAAGAAGAAGCACCGCAAGTTGCTTCGTAAGACTCGCCACCAGCGTCGTAACAAGAAGTAGAGTCGCAAGACCGCAAAGCGCTAGGTTCGCCTAGCGCTTTTTGCGTTTCCCCAAAATTTCCCAACCGTGCAGTCGGGCATAGGCGCGCAGAGCAGCATCGGGGTTCACGGCTACCGGGTGTCCCACGGCGGTGAGCATGGGCACGTCGTTGATCGAATCCGAGTAGGCCCAACAGTCGGCCAACTCGACGCCCTGTTCGCGTGCGACCCTGCGTATTGCGTCGACCTTGAGAGGTCCGTGCAGGGGTTCACCCAAGAGTTGACCCGTGGCGACACCGTCGTGTTCCTCGACGAGGGTTCCCAGAGCGCCGGTCAGCCCCAGGTCGGTGGCAATAATGTTTCCCAAGTATTGCGGGCTAGCGGTCACCAACCACACACTGTCGCCGTGGGCGAGGTGTTGCCGGGCGCGATCCACGCTCGGCCCGATCAGGTTTCGCGAAATGTGCAGACGGTACGCATCCTTCGCAATCTGGCGGATCGACTCGGAGGGCTTGCCCTTGATTAGCTCGAGGCCGCGACCTCGAGCAGTGCGCATCTGTGCGCCGGTTTCGCCGACAGTCCGAAACGTCAGCTGGTGCCAGGCAAACCGTGCGACATCGACGACACCGATGAACCCCTCGGACCACGCCGTGCGGGCCAGCTGAAACATGGTGGAACCGTCCACAATCGTGTTATCGACATCGAAAAAGGCGATGCCCGGGGGGTGCTCACCAGCAGGGATCATGGGCTCCAGCATAGGCTTGTCCCATGTCAGCTGTCACCGTGGAACTCATCGACCGCCCGGGTTGTCATCTGTGTGACGACGTGCGTATGGTGCTCGCAGCGGTGCTTCCCGAATTTCCCAACGCCGTACTGGTCGAAATCGACGTCGATTCCGACCCGCAGCTGCGGGAAGAATTCACAAACGACGTCCCCGTAATTCGCATCAACGGCCAGGTTCATTCCCGTTGGCGCACCACTGAGCCCGCACTGCGCGAGGCCTTGATCACCGCCGAAGGAATCGCATGATTCAGCACACCGTCCTCTGGAAACTCGTCGACATGGACGATGCAGCTCGTCACGATTTCATCGCCGAGAGCTCGCGCCGCATCGAGGCGATGTCGAGCATCCCCGGCGTTGTCTCAATTTCGGCGTTGGTCGATGTGCACTCCACCGAGGGAAACTGGGACCTCGGGCTGGTGTCTGTCCACGATGACGAGGCGGCACTCGCCGCGTATCAGGTGCACCCCGATCACACGGGATTCGGTGGTTGGTTCAAGCCCATGGTTGCGGCACGCGTCTGCATCGACTCGTCGCTGTAACCGCCCAGCCGACCAGCTCGCTTTGTAGACTGGGCGCATGTCCGTGAACCCCGCACTTGTTGGCCGCGAATTTCCGCCGGTCGCCCCCTACCTGGTCGGTCGTGAGAAGGTACGAGAATTTGCTCGCGCCGTATTCGCGTCAAACCCGATTCATTTTGATGTCGAGGCTGCCCGCGCGGCCGGGTATTCGGATTTGGTGGCCCCCGCCACGTTCCCCGTTGTCATCCAGGAAGCGACGCTCGCACAACTGCTGGCTGAGCCCGACGCGAACATCGATTTCTCGCGCGTGGTGCACGGCGACCAGAAATTCACGTACACCCGACCCGTGGTTGCCGGCGATGAACTGACCGCCACCCTGACGGTGCGTACCGTGCGTGACATGGGCCCGTTCTCGATGGTCACGTCGGAAAGCGAAATGGTGGATGCCCACGGCGACCTCGTTGTCACCGCCGTGTCCACTCTGATTGTCCGAGGAGAGGGTGCCTGATGTTGAACGGAATCACCGTCGGTGACGTGGTCGCCGAACAAACTTTTGACCTTGACCGTGGTTCGCTCGTCCGTTACGCGGGTGCTTCGGGTGACTTCAACCCCATTCACTATCGTGACGATGTTGCCGCCGCGGTCGGTCTGCCCGGCGTTCTGGCCCACGGAATGCTGACGATGGGTTTCGCCGTTCAGCCCGTCATGGACTGGCTGGGCAGCCGCGGCCGTGTGGTCGATTACGGTGTCAAGTTCACGCGTCCCGTGGTCGTTGACCCCGAGACGGGTGCTCAGGTGACGGTCGTCGCAAAAGTGGGAGCTTTGCTGGACGACGCCGCCCGCATCGACCTGACGGTGACCTATAACGATGAAACCGTTCTGGGCAAGGCACAGGTCCAGGTCGTCTTCGACTAGGCAGACGCCACACCCCGTGAACCCTGTCACTTTTGCCGAACTCACCACCCTGGGGGTGGGTGGTCCGGCGACCCAGCTGGTCACCGTCACCACTCGCGATGAGTTCGTCACCGCGTTCCGTGACATCACGATGGGGCACGACGAATGGCTCATTCTGGGTGGTGGCTCAAATATTGTTGTCGCCGATGCGGGCCTCGATTACCCCGTGATCCGTGTTGCCACCCGTGGCATCACCGAACAGGTTGACTCGGACACAGTCCTTGTTGACGTCGAGGCTGGCGAAAACTGGGACGACCTCGTCGCACACTGCGTGTCGGCTGGTTGGGCAGGAATCGAGGCGCTCAGCGGTATTCCCGGAACGGTCGGTGCGGCGCCCATCCAAAACATCGGTGCCTATGGCGCGGAACTGTCCGAGGTGCTCGATTCGATCGAGTTCATTCACGAATCCACCGGCGAAATTGAACGCCTCGCCGCAGCGAAACTGGAATTGGGCTACCGCCACAGCCGCATCAAGTCGGGGGAACTCCGCGGCGCGGTGCTGTCGGTGCGGCTACGCCTCGTCGCCGCGAACACGTCACAGCCCATCCGCTACTCGCAATTAGCCGACGCCCTGAGTGTCGAGTTGGGGCAGACGGTGGCGCTCGCCGATGTTCGAGCAGCGGTGTTGCGTGTTCGTGCGGCGAAGAGCATGGTTTTTTCGGCGAGCGACCTCGATTCGCACAGCGCGGGGTCGTTCTTCATGAACCCGGTCGTGCGATCCGAATTCGCCCGCGACCTGCCCCAGTTCGCGCCTCGATTCGACGCGGGCGTTAACGCCGACGGAACCGCAATGGTCAAGCTGTCGGCCGCGTGGCTGATCGAACATTCGGGTATTGGCCGCGGATTCAGCCTCGCGGGCAGTAACGCCGCAGTGTCGTCGAAACACACGCTCGCCATCGTGAACCGTGGCGGTGCCACCGCCGAACAGGTCATGGAACTGGCCAGGTTCATCGAACTGCGGGTGCAGCAAACGTTCGGCGTGAACCTCGTCGCCGAGCCCACCTACTTGCACTAAGCGCGGGACAACCCGCGGAGTTCTGCGGGTACAACTGTTGCGTGGCTAGGCCGCGAACAGTTTCTGCAAACGCTGAATACCTTCGCGCAGTTCGTCGTCGCCCAGTGCGTACGAGAACCGCAGGTAGCCGCTGGGGCCGAAAGCTTCACCGGGAACGACCGCAACATCGGCGTTCTCGAGGATGTAGTCGGCCAGTTCCAGGGTCGAGGTGATCATCGTTCCGCCCCATTCGTGGCCCAGAAGCCCCGTCACGTCGGCGTACACATAGAACGCTCCGCCAGGTTCGGGAACAACGAATCCAGGAATCTGCGACAGCTCGTGCAGCATGAGGCTGCGGCGGCGGGCATAGGCCACCTTCATGTCGTCGACCACGCTCTGGTCGCCGGTCAGCGCGGCGAGTGCGGCGCGCTGCGAAACGTTCGACACGTTGCTCGACAGGTGCGACTGCAGGTTGCTGGCTGCGGCGATGATGTCCTTCGGGCCAACCATCCAACCCACACGCCATCCAGTCATGGCAAAAGTCTTGGCCACGCCGTTCACGAGAACGGTCTGGTTGGTCAGTTCGGGAACGATCTCGGTAATCGAGGGGGAACGGTCGCCGTCATAGTTCAGGTTCTGATAGATCTCGTCCGAGATAACCCAGATGCCGTGTTCGAGAGCCCATTCGCCGATTGCGCGGGTCTGTTCGACGGTGTACACCGAACCGGTGGGGTTCGAGGGCGATACGAACAACAGAATTTTGGTGCGCGGGGTGCGTGCGGCCTCGAGTTGTTCGACGGTGACGCGGTAACCGGTTTCGGCACCGGCGAACACGTCGATCATGACACCACCGGCGAGGGCGATGGCTTCGGGGTAGGTGGTCCAGTACGGGGCGGGAACGAGCACCTCGTCGCCGTCATCAACCAGGGTTTGGAAGGCCTGGTACACGGCCTGCTTGCCGCCGTTGGTGACGATTACCTGGCTGGCCTCGCATGCCCAACCCGAATCGCGGGCGGTCTTGTCGGCGATGGCCTGACGCAGTTCCGGAAGTCCGGCTGCGGGGGTGTACCGGTGGTTCTTGGGGTCGCGCGCGGCGTCGACTGCGGCCTCGACCACATGAGCCGGGGTCGGGAAGTCGGGCTCGCCAGCACCATACGAAATGATGGGGCGGCCGGCGGCCTTGAGGGCCTTGGCTTTGGCGTCGACCTTGAGGGTTGCGGATTCGGCGATGGCGCCGATGCGGCGCGAAACACGGGTACGAGGTTCAGTCACGCGTCTAGCCTACATTCCGCCGTCTGACTCGCTTTGGAAATTCGGCAACCAGCGTTTAGACTTGAACACGGTGCGAAATCGCCATAATTTGCTATGCCCGCAAAGCAAACGATGGTTCGTACAGAGGGCGGTGGCTCAATTGGTAGAGCAGCGGTCTCCAAAACCGCAGGTTGCAGGTTCGAGTCCTGTCCGCCCTGCGAAACCGAGCAATCGGTTTCACAACCACCCAACCGGAAGGCACAGCAATGACTGAATCCCACGAGGACGTCGTCGCACACGCGAAGCAAGGCCGCGAAGAAAAGCGCGGTGTTTTTTCGCGCCTGTCGCTGTTTGTTCGCGAGGTTGTTGCCGAACTCCGCAAGGTGGTCACCCCCACCCGCCGCGAACTCGTGAACTACACGACCGTTGTGCTGATCTTTGTGATCATCATGATGGCGCTCGTGTCGGGTCTCGACTTCGTGATTGGACTCCTCACCGGCTTTGTGTTCGGTGACGGCACGTTCAATTGGGGAAACTAAGGAATTAGAGGACATAACGTGACCGAGAACAACACCCCCGACATCGACCTCGAGGACGCAGACCTGTCGACCGAATCGGCAGAAGAAGCTGCAGTGCACGTTGTTGATGACGCCGAGGTGAACCTCGACGAAGCACTCGACGCACTGGACGCCGCCGAAGACGACGAGGCTGACGCCATCGTTGACGACGCACTGGACATCGACTCGGCTGACGAAGCCGACGCTTCGGTTGCCGCGACCACCGACGAGGCCGTTGCCGAGGGCGACGACCCCTTCGCTGACTTCCGCGCCGAACTGCGTGCGAAGCCCGGCAAGTGGTACGTCATTCACTCGTACGCCGGTTACGAAAAGCGCGTCAAGCAGAACATCGAGAACCGTGTTCTCGCCATGAACATGCAGGACTCGATCTTTGAAGTCGAGGTCCCCATGGAAGACGTCGTCGAAATCAAGAACGGACAGCGCAAGCTCGTCACCCGCGTTCGCGTTCCCTCGTACGTTCTCGTGCGCATGTTCCTCAACGAAGACTCGTGGTCGACCGTCCGTCACACCCCCGGTGTGACCGGCTTCGTCGGCAACGCACACAACCCCATCCCCCTGCGTTTCACCGAGGCATTCGAGATGCTGAAGTCGACCGCAGATGTCGAGGGCGCCCGTTCGGCTGGTGGCTTCAAGCCCAAGTCGCGCGACGTCCAGGTCACCACCGATTTCGAAATCGGCGAGACCGTGGGAATCAAGGAAGGCGCATTCGCCGGCCTGCAGGGCACCATCTCGGAGATCCACCCCGAGGCGGGCAAGCTCTCTATCTTCATCAACGTGTTCGGCCGCGACACCGCAGTCGAGTTCCAGTTCAACCAGGTAGAGAAGCAGTAATTCACAGACCACCGCATCCCGGAACCGCCGGAGATGCGGGAGCGCATGACGAACGTCGTGCACGACAGTAAGGAAAAATAATGGCAGCAAAGAAGAAGGTCACCGGCCTCATCAAGCTCCAGATCAGCGCGGGCGCAGCTAACCCTGCACCCCCCATTGGTCCGGCTCTTGGTCAGCACGGCGTAAACATCATGGAGTTCTGCAAGGCGTACAACGACGCCACTGCAGACAAGCGTGGAAACATCATCCCCGTTGAAATCACCGTTTACGAAGACCGTTCGTTCACGTTCATCCTCAAGACCCCCCCGGCATCGGAGCTCATTAAGAAGGCTGCGGGCGTCGCAAAGGGTTCGTCGACTCCTCACACGGTAAAGGTTGCACAGCTCACTCGTGCACAGCTCCGTTCCATCGCCGAGATGAAGCAGGTTGACCTCAACGCCAACGACGTTGAAGCAGCTGAAAAGATCATCGCTGGTACCGCTCGCTCCATGGGCATCACGGTCGAATAACCCTTAACCACTAGCGGGAGAGCCCCCGGGCTCATGACACCGCGATTCTCATAAGGAGAAAAATTATGGCTCAGAAGTCAAAGGCGTACCGCGCCGCAGCCGCCCTTCTCGAAGAGGGCAAGTTCTACACCGCAACCGAGGCTCTCGAAATTGCAAAGAAGACCACCAGCACCAAGTTCAACTCGACCGTTGAGGTTGCTTTGAAGCTGGGTGTTGACCCCCGTAAGGCCGACCAGATGGTTCGTGGAACCGTTATCCTGCCCCACGGCACCGGTAAGACCGCACGCGTTATCGTGTTCGCAACCGGCCCCGCAGCTGAAGCAGCTCTCGCTGCTGGCGCTGACGAGGTTGGCGGCGCAGAGCTGATCGAAAAGGTCGCCGCAGGCTACCTCGCTTTCGACTCGGCTGTGTCGACCCCCGAGCTCATGGGCCAGGTTGGTCGCCTCGGTAAGGTTCTCGGTCCCCGTAACCTCATGCCGAACCCCAAGACCGGTACCGTGACCACCGACCCCGCGAAGGCTGTTGCTGACATCAAGGGCGGAAAGATCGAGTTCCGTGTTGACAAGCACGCTAACGTTCACTTCATCGTGGGCAAGGCTTCGTTCTCGGATGCACAGCTGGGTGAAAACTTCGCTGCCGCTCTGGACGAGGTTCAGCGTTTGAAGCCTTCGAGCTCGAAGGGCCGCTACATCCAGAAGGCTGCTGTCTCGACCACTTTTGGTCCTGGCATCCCCCTGGACGTCAGCTCGCTCTAAGCGTTCTGTTTCGCACAGCCCCGGCCGTCAGGTCGGGGCTGTGTTGTTGTGTGGGCTGATTCTTGTGGGTCGTAGGGCAGAATCTTGGTAAATTCATAGAAACCTGAGGACACTAGAAGTGTGATGACAGACAACACCGAACTTCGTAAGCCCGACGGCACCCCCATTCGTGCGCTGGTCGTCGATGATGAACGAGCCCTCAGCGAGCTGGTCTCGATGGCGTTGAAGTTCGAGAAGTGGGATGTACAGACCGCGGCTTCGGGCCTCGAGGCAGTGTCCAAGGCTCGCGACTTCCAGCCCGATGTGATCGTGCTCGACATCATGCTTCCCGACTTTGATGGACTCGAGGTCATGCGCCGCATCCGCGCGGCGGGCACAAACGTCCCCGTGCTTTTCCTCACGGCAAAGGATTCGGTCGGCGACCGTGTGGCTGGCCTCACCGCTGGTGGTGACGACTACGTCACCAAACCGTTCAGCCTCGAAGAACTCGTCGCGCGTTTGCGTGGAATCGTGCGCCGCACCGTCGCCACACAGGTCGTGGCCGAGAGCCCCGAAATCCAGGTCGGCGACCTGGTGCTCAACGAGGACGCGTACGAGGTGCGTCGCGGTGACACCGCCATCGAACTCACCGCCACCGAATTTGAACTCTTGCGCTACCTGATGCGTAACCCGAAGCGCGTGCTCTCAAAGGCACAAATCCTGGACCGCGTGTGGAGCTACGACTTCGGCGGGCGCTCCTCGATTGTAGAAATCTATATTTCGTACCTGCGCAAAAAGATTGACACCCTCGGGCCAGCAATGATCCACACGGTCCGCGGTGTCGGATACGTGATTCGACCGGTCGAATAACCGTGTTCACCGACTGGTCTTTGCGCAAACGCCTCATCGTCGCCACAGCAGTATTGACGGCCCTGGCGGGGCTGTCGATTGGCATGGCGAACCTTGTCGGTGTGCGTGCATTCATGATCAGCCAGTTGGACGAGGATTTGGTCCAGGCCGCGGGCCGACTGCATGATCCGCGTGAAGACCACACTGTGGGCGGCGATATCGGGTACCAAATCAATGGTGCGGGCACCGCGGTGGGAACCGTGCTTGCCGCATTCGATGCAGCAGGCAACGTTTCGGCCGTCTACCTGAACTCGGATGCCAACCAGCGCACCTTCAGTGCCGACCAGCTCAGCGCCATCCCCACCGAAGGGTGGACCACCGAAATTCGTGAAGTCCACATCGACGACTCAGGCAATTACCGCATGGCCGTCGTGGGTTCCGCCGAGGGCTCGACAATCCTCATGGGATTACCCACCGCGACCGTCGACCGGGTGGTGTCGCGCATCGCCCTGTTCCAGTTGTTCCTCATCGTCGGCGTCGTCGGACTCGTCGTGTTGGCGGGACGCAAGGGCGTCGACATGGCGTTGCGTCCGCTGGAACGCATGCGCGAAACGGCTCGCAGGGTCTCGGGAATGCCTCTCGCCGCTGGCGAGGTTGCGCTGACCGAACGTGTGCAAATCGACGAACCTGAGACGGAGGTCGGTCAGCTGGGTGAGGCGTTCAACCAAATGCTCGACCACGTCGATGAGGCACTCAAATCGCGCCAAGAATCCGAGGCCAAGGTTCGCCAGTTCGTCTCGGACGCATCCCACGAACTGCGTACACCCTTGACTGCGATCCGCGGGTACTCGGAACTGACCCGACGCACCAACATGGAAATGTCGCCCGAGCTTGCCTATGCGCTCGAACGCATCGAATCGGAATCAATTCGCATGACGGCGCTGGTCGAAGACCTGCTGCTTCTGGCCCGGTTGGACGAAGGCCGCGAACTCGACCTCGTCGAAACCGACCTGAGCAGCATTGTGCGCAACGCCGTCGCCGATGCCGAAACGGCCGGCCCCGAGCACACGTGGACTGTCGAGGCCGATGACAACGTCACCGTGTACGGCGACCAGCACCGACTGCACCAGATCGTCGCCAACGTGTTAGGGAACGCCCGGGTTCACACCCCCGCCGGCACACTCGTCGCCACCAGCCTGACAGTTGCAGACGGCACCGCGACACTGAGCATCGTCGACAACGGCCCCGGAATTCCCGCCGACATCATGGACAGCCTGTTTGAACGATTCACCCGCGCGGACGAATCACGCAACCGGGCAACGGGATCGACCGGACTGGGCCTCGCAATCGTCGAAGGGCTCGTACGCGCGCACCACGGCACCATCGCCGCACACAGCAGC
>CALBMG010000052.1 GCA_937896185.1 uncultured Microbacteriaceae bacterium
TTGCGGCAAAGACCAAAGAACACCGCATCTCGCCGGTATTGCGTGTCGTCGACGACGGCGAACGCATCCGATTCGGTGACTTTGACCTGGAATTCGTGGCGGTCAACCACTCGATTCCTGACGCACTCGCCGTCGCCATTCGCACCCCTGCGGGCCTCGTGCTCGCCACCGGTGACTTCAAGATGGACCAGCTGCCGTTAGACGGTCGCCTGACTGATCTGCGCGCCTTTGCCCGACTGGGCGAAGAGGGCGTGGATGTGTTCATGACCGACTCGACCAACGCCGACGTTCCTGGATTCACCACACCCGAAGCCGAGATTGGGCCTGTCATTGAACAGGTCATGCACCGTGCCACCGGCCGTGTCGTCGTGGCCAGCTTTGCCAGCCACGTGCACCGCGTGCAGCAGATCGTCGACGCCGCTGTCGCCAACGGGCGGCACGTCGCCTTCGTCGGCCGTTCGATGGTGCGCAACATGGGCATCGCCAGCGAGCTCGAATACCTCAACGTTCCCGACGGCACCATCGTCGACCTCAAAGACGCGATGGAGCTACCCGCGCACCGCGTGGTCTTCATGTCGACCGGTTCGCAGGGCGAACCCATGGCCGTGCTGTCGCGCATGGCAAACCAGGAACACCAAATCTCGATTGGTCACGGTGACACCGTAATCCTCGCCTCGTCGCTGATTCCCGGAAACGAGAACGCGGTATTCCGGGTAATTAACGGGCTTATTTCGTTGGGTGCCGACGTGATTCACAAGGGCAACGCCAAAGTCCACGTCTCGGGTCACGCTGCGGCCGGCGAGTTGCTGTACTGCTACAACATCGTCAAACCCAAAAATGTGATTCCCATCCACGGCGAGCCCCGCCACCTGCACGCCAACGCGGCGCTGGCCATCAAAACCGGTGTGCCCGCCGAAAACATCATCATCTGCGAGAACGGCACCGTCATCGACATGCGTCACGGCGACATGTGGTTGGCCGGTCAACTGGACCTCGGTTTTGTCTATGTTGATGGCTCCAGTGTCGGCGAAATCACCGATGCCGATCTGAAGGACCGCCGAATCCTCGCAGAGGAGGGGTTCATCTCGATCTTCGTTGCAATTGACGCGAACACCGGTGCCGTCATCGTAGGGCCCGAAATTCAGGCCCGCGGTTTCGCAGAAGATGACGCAGTCTTTGACGAAGTCATCCCGCAAATCGTGTCGGCACTGCAGGAAGCATCCAATGCGGGAACGCGTGACGCAGGTCAGTTCCAGCAGGTCATCCGCCGCACTGTGGGCCGTTGGGTGTCAACCAAGAAACGTCGCCGACCCATGATTGTCCCTGTCGTCATCGAGGCATAGTCCGCCTGTGTCGTATCGGCGATACCCGCACCCACGCGGGTAGCGTGATGTCATGGCACGTTCACCGCGCCCGCAGTCGGGTAAATCAAGTTCAGCACCTTCGACGCGCCCAATTGGGCGCCCTGCGGTTCGACCCGAAGGCCCCAACCCGCTCGTCGTAGTCTGGCTTGCCCTCGCTCACGCGACCGGTTCGGTGTTCCGTCTGTTCATCTCGACGCCTGTCGCCAAGGAAGACCGTCGTGACGGCTTCCCCTTTCTGCTCGTGATCCTTGGTGTCACGGGTGCGGTCACGAAGTGGTTCATTCCGTTAGCCGATTGGGCCAAATTCCTCGACACGTACACTCTGGGTTTGTTCGTGGGCAGCATCGGTTTTGTTTTCCCCGTCATCTTTATCGGATTCGCCACCTGGTTGTTCCGTCACCCGTTGAACGAAGCCGACAACCGTCGGATTGCTATTGGTCTGGGCGTGTTCGTGCTCGCCGCCACCGCCATTGCACACATCGCAGGTGGCAAGCCACAGCCGTCGGATGCCGACATGATGATCTCGCGCGTCGGCGGAGTCATCGGCTGGTTGGCTGCAGACGGTCTGACGAACCTCGTGACCGCATGGGTTACTGTCCCGCTTTTTGTTGCGCTCGGTCTGTTCTCGTTCCTGATTCTCACCAAGACATCGCCGACGCAGGTCAAAAACCGCGTGATCGAACTGTGGGGTTTCCTGTTCCCGCAGCGCCATGTCGCTTCCGCCGCTCCGACGATGACCGGGCCTCTGGCCGGAATCACGTCACACAGCGACCTGGGTGCAGAAATTCGTGGTCCCTGGTGGAAACGACCAAAGAAGGATGTGGCGTTCGACTCCGCCGTCGAACCCGAACCCAGTGCGACCGACATCCTGCAGGACATGTTCCGTGCGCACGACGAGGCGAATGCCGCCGTCGGCCTCGCCCGGCTGCAAGGCGACACGATCGAGGTGCTGGAGGGCGGTCTGTTCGAGACGCACCGCCCCACCGGCCGTTCATGTACGGCGTGTTGGGTTTCCCCAACCACCCGTCCTGCCCGTCGGCATACGACGGGTAGCCCCACAGACCTTCGAGCAGGCGCCGGTAGCGCGCCCACCCGTAAGGGCTGACGTTGAGGCAGCGCCAGTAGCGCCCGAACGCGTCCCATAGTTCGACGACGCGCGCGTTCTGCTCCAGCG
>CALBMG010000053.1 GCA_937896185.1 uncultured Microbacteriaceae bacterium
ACGGGAATCTGGGTGAGGTAACCCAGCGAAATGTACGTCCACACATCGGTGCAGAGGTTGTGAAGCACACGGTTGACGTGGGCGATGCGCGACAGAATCTGTGCCTGTGTGTCGTGGGATTCGATCTGGGTTGTCAGCGGGTTCCACTCCAAGCCCAAGTGGGTGACAAATTCGCGTGATTCGGTAACCCAGTCGATTTCGGGGGCGGCGGCATAGTGGGCCGAGAATGTTCCGGTTGCGCCCGAGAACTTGCCAGTCAGGTTGACCTGGTCAACACTGTCCACGAGTCGGGTGATTCGGTGAACGAATACCGCCAGTTCCTTGCCGAACGTGGTGGGTGTTGCGGGCTGACCGTGGGTGCGGGCCAGCATGGGGGCGTCGCGGTAATCGCGGGCGAGTTCCGCCAGCTTGTCGATGACCTGCTGTACTGCGGGACGCCAGACGGTGCGCACGGCCTTGTTCAGTGTGATTCCGTAAGACAGGTTGTTGATGTCTTCGCTGGTGCACGCAAAGTGGGTCAATTCTGCGAGACGACTCAGTCCCAGTCGTTCGAGGTGTTCACGCACCAGGTATTCGACGGCTTTGACGTCGTGTCGGGTGGTGGCTTCAAAGTGGGCGATGCGTGCCACGTCGGCGTCCCCGAAGTTGGCGACTACGTCACGCAGTGCGGCGGTTTCCTGTGCCGTGATGCTGGTGCCGAAGACACCCTTCGACGCCAGGTGGATGAGCCATTCAATTTCGACTTCCACGCGTGCGTGGTTCAGTCCTGCTTCCGAGAGGAAGGCGCCAAGGTCGCTAACCGAGTCACGGTAGCGGCCGTCGAGGGGAGAAAGGGGCTGTACAGAGAGGCTCATGCCTCAATTCTCTCGTATTTTCCACAATCGTGGCGTCATGTGGGGTTATCCGCACGGCAGACGGATGTTCCGATGTGGGTGGGCGTGAACTGTCATCCTGTGGGTGGGAGGTGCAACCATGCTCAACGGTTGGGGGGATGCGTCCGGCCTGGATTCCGCGCTGAGTGATGCGGCGATGTGGGTGCGAAGGTCCATCGAGCACGGTGGGTGGGATGGTCCCAGCCGCGATGCGTTTGATCAACAGTGCGAAATGTGGGCACACGAACTGTTCGAGTTGGCTCGGGCAGCCACGGTCGAGAATTCGCGGGTGCAGGCACTGGCGTTGGGCGTCGGGCATATTTCGGGTGGCCCTGCGTGACGGTTGTGGTGGTGGGTCGATCCCGTTTGTCGTTCACCACCGAGTGTGTGACGGGAATCGTGGCGGAACTGCGGATGGCCTTGCGCGAAATCTTGAGGGCTCAAGCCCAGTCCGGTGGCGTGTACGCGGCGGCGCAATTCACGTCGGATTGGCGTTTCACCGGTCGCCTCAACACGGTGGCGACCGAGATTGCCGACTCAATTGCGGTTCTCGAGAACATGGCGATGGCAATGGATTC
>CALBMG010000054.1 GCA_937896185.1 uncultured Microbacteriaceae bacterium
GTAAGCCGCGCGGCTTCACGCTGATCGAGTTGCTCGTCGTGGTGGCGTTGATCGCCATCACCAGCGCAACGATTTCGCTGGCCTTGCGCGACCCTGCTGCGGTTGCCACCCTGTTGCCGCCGAAACCGAAGCCCTCGGAACAGGGTGTTGTTATCGACATTTCCCGCAAACGCGTGGTTCTCAACAACGAACAGGCTCCATTAACGTTCAAAGAGTTCGAGCTGCTGCAATACCTGGTGTTGCGTGAAGGCCAAACCGTTGATCGCGACGACATTGTGCACGACCTGTGGAACGAAGGCGACGCCGACCAACCCAACTCGCGCACGATCGACGTCCATGTGCGTCGACTGCGTGCGAAACTGGAACCCTTCGAGGACATCATCCGGACAGTTCGAGGCGTGGGATACCGCTTTGACCGTCACGCCGATGTCACCATCAACTTCGGACACGGGCGCGGTATCGACGCCTTCTAGGAAAGGCTCACGTGAATTCCCCCAGCATTGTGTGGCTACGCGACGACCTGCGCGTGTCCGATAATCCCGCCCTGACCGCTGCCGTGAACCGTGGCGAGCCGGTTGTCCTCGTGTATGTATTGGATGACGAGTCTGCCGAGATTCGCCCTTTGGGTGCCGCATCCCGCTGGTGGCTGCATCACAGCCTGACCGCCTTGTCCGCCGAAATCGGCTCGTTGGGCGGCGAACTGACCCTCCGCCAAGGGCCCGCACGCGACGTCATCACCGAACTGGTCCGCCAGACCGGCGCGGGAGCCGTGTACTGGAATCGTCGATACGGTGCGTCACGGGATATCGATGTTGAACTCAAGGCATCTCTGGCAGCAACTGGTCTCGAGGTCCACAGTTTCACCGCGAACCTGTTGCACGACCCGTGGGCTCACCTGACCCAATCGGGTAGCCCGTTCAAGGTTTTCACACCGTTCTGGAAATCGTTCCTCGCGACGCACAGCCCCCGCGAGCCTCTGCCCGCACCCGCGTCGATCACACCGGCAAATGACGTGGCGTCTGACGCCCTGGCGGCATGGCAGTTGACGCCGACCCGCGACTGGGCCGATCGTTTCCCCGAATGGTGGACACCGGGCGAGGCCGGAGCCCACGCGCGACTGGACGACTTCCTGACCAATGGAATCACCCAGTACGACCGTCGAGACGAGCCGGGTGTCGACAGCACCAGCCGACTGAGCCCCCACCTGCGCTTCGGCGAAATCAGCCCGTACCAGGTGTGGCATGAAACCTGGTTGCGGTCGCCCGCGGGCAACGATAAAAATCGTGACCGATTCCTCAGCGAGGTCGGTTGGCGAGAATTCTCGTACCACCAACTGTTCAACAACACCGATATCAGCACCCGCAACCTGCGGCCAGAATTCGATGCGTTCCCCTGGAAACCACTGTCCTCCGCCCGGCTGCGCGCGTGGAAAAAGGGACTGACCGGGGTTTCGCTGGTTGACGCCGGTATGCGCGAATTGTGGATCAGTGGAACCATGCACAACCGGGTTCGCATGGTGTGCGCCTCGTTCCTCATCAAGAACCTGGGAATCGACTGGCGTATCGGCGAACAGTGGTTTTGGGACACCCTGGTCGACGCGGACGAAGCCAGCAACCCGGCCAGTTGGCAGTGGGTGGCGGGAAGCGGATATGACGCCGCTCCCTATTTCCGCGTCTTCAACCCCGAACTGCAGGCCGAAAAATTTGATGGTCAGCGAGTGTACCGAAACCGGTGGATTCCCGAACTGGGTTCCAGCGCGTACCCCGAACCGATCATCAACCTTGCACAGTCACGCACCGACGCATTGAACGCGTACACGGCTATGCGTGAATCGGGCGAGCCCCCACGTCCTTAAGCCCCGATGCGGCAAGCCGGGCGCCCTGGTGTGCGGCCTCCACAGGATCGAGGCCCTTGGCCAGTCCCGCGAGAAGTCCCGCATTAAAAGTGTCGCCTGCGCCGGTGGGGTCCACGACCTCGACTCGGTCGGTGGCGAAACGCACAGCGGGCTTGCCACGTTCGGCGACAATGACACCGTTGCCGCCGAGGGTGGTCACCACCAGCGGGAACAATTCCGTCAGCTTTTCACTGGCAGCGACGGGTTCCATCAAGCCTGACAAAACCGTCACCTCGTCTTCGTTGGGCCGCAGAATATCAGCGCCCGCGATCAGTGACAGGAAAAGCTCGACACCGAAATCGTCGATAAAGCCCGCAGAGGCGGGGTCCACCGACACCCGCACACCGGCGTCATGCGCCCGAGCAATCAGGCGAGTGATCGCCTGCCGGTCCGGCGCATCGAGCACAGTGTGGCCGGTGAGGTGCAGGAAGCCCGCGTCGGCCAACAAGGCATCAGGGACCTCGTCAAGGTCGAGCACGATGTTCGCGCCACGGTCGGTCAGCATGGTGCGGGCTTCGCCCTCGACGAGAATCACGATGGTGCCCGTCGGGTGAATCTCATCGGGGTTGAGGAAGGTGCGCACACCGAACTGTGCCAGTTCGTGTGAATGCCGGGCCAAATCGGCCTGGCCAACACAGCCATAAAAATCCACGTCCGCGCCCGCGAAACCCAGCCATGCGGCCGTGTTAGCCGACGAACCCCCCGCCCGTTGAGAAATCGAGGCGGGCGTATCGGTGTCGTGCCGGATAGCTCGGCCGGGAATCACGATGATGTCATCAATGACGTCACCGATGACGAGGATGCGTTCGCTCATCGCGTCAGAGTGCTCCACGCTGTCGCGATCTGTCCGGCGACGCGGATGTTGTTACGAGCCAAGTCGAGGTTGACCTCGAGCGAACGACCTCCCGACGCCTCGACGATGTAACCCAACAGGAACGGGGTAACGGCCTTACCGCGAACGCCCTGAGCTTCAGCGGCAGCAAAGGCCTGCACCAGCACGCGGTCGTGTTCGGCGGGGTCCCACTGCAGTTCAACGGGAATCGGGTTGGCAACCACGATTCCTCCGCCGTTGGAAGTGTCGTCGTGTGCGCGCATGATGGCGGCAATTTCGGTGGGGTTCTCGGCTGCCCAGTCGAGCGTGTAACCCGAGTCATTCAGCCAGAATGCGGGGAACTTGGTGGTGCCGTTACCGATTACGGGGACCGAGAGGGTTTCCAAGCGTTCCAGGGTGGCGGGGATGTCGAGCACCGACTTGACGCCGGCGGCGACGACGGTGATGTTGGTGACTGCGAGAGTTGACAGGTCAGCGGACTCGTCGAAAGTCTCGTTGGCACCGCGGTGGACACCACCCAGTCCACCCGTCGCGAACACGCGGATACCCGCGCGTGCGGCGATGTGCGCGGTGGCGGCGACAGTTGTGGCACCGCTCTGACCCTTGGCCATGAGGATGGGCAAATCGCGGACCGACGCCTTGGCGATGTCCTGATTGGCGATGATGTCGAGCCCTTCGGCGTCAAGACCCACCGTGGGAACGCCGTCAATAACAGCGATGGTGGCCGGGGTGACACCAGCGTCGCGCAGGATGTTTTCGAACTCCAGTGCCGCCTCGCTGTTGCGGGGGCGCGGAAGTCCGTGCGAGATGATGGTCGATTCGAGAGCTACAACCGGGCGGCCTTCGGCGAGAGCGAGGGCGACTTCGGGAGCGATATTCAGTGTGGTCACGATTCGACGATACAGAATGTTCCACCGATGCGCGGCAACGTCGTGTGCTCGTTCGTGGAAAACAGAACGGGGCCCGGTTTCCCGGACCCCGCCCTGATCTAGAGGGATTACTCCTGGTGGAGTCCGCCGTTGACGGCGTACTCTTCCTCGGGCGACAGCACCAGCATGTGGCGGCCGCGCAGCGCAAACACCAGCAACAGCACCGCATAGACGACGATGATTGCGTAGATTGCGGGCAGGAAGGTGGGGTTCAGCAGGAAGCCCACGAATGCGAGCGCCGAGATGATCAGCGCAGCCCATGCACCGGGTACGCCCCAGGGCGATACATAGGGGCGGTTCGCGTTGGGGAACTTCTTGCGGAGCAGGAGGAACGAGACGGCCTGCATCAGGTAGGCGAGCATTGCGCCCCACACGGCGATGTTGAGGACGATTGCTCCGGCGACACTGCCTAGTTCAGTGGTTGCGGTCAGGTAGTCGAGCAGCACGAGTGCGACGAATCCGATTGCGCCACCGACGATCAGTGCGACGTACGGAGTCTTGTTCTTGCCCGTCAGCGACAGCGCCTTGGGGTAGTAGCCGGCACGCGACAGCGAGTACATGTTGCGGCCGTAGGCGAACATGATTCCCTGCAGCGAGGCGAGCAGACCGATCAGGGCGAAGATGCCGAGCACGGCAGCCCAGGTGTCACCGACCATTGCACGGAATCCGTCGAGCAGGGGCTCGCCCGATCCGCTGGTGGCCGACGAGCCGAGGATACCGGTGTTGAGGAACAGCACGAGCAGACCGAAGACGATCAGGGTGCCGCGAGCCCACAGACCGGCGCGGGGGATGTCCTTGACGGGGTCGTGTGCTTCTTCGGCGGCCAGGGGGAGTTCCTCGATGCCGAGGAAGAACCATACGGCGAAGGGCAGCGCGAAGAGGATACCCATGGGGCCGAACGGCAGGAACTCGGTTGCGCCCGCGATGCTTGCATCGGGTGCGATGTCGAACAGCGAGTTCCACGAGAACAGACCCGAGGTCGCGGCCATGATCGAGAAGATGGCGAGGATGACGAGCGACAGGATGGCGACGATCACAGCGAAGCGGAAGGATACGTGCGATCCGGCGCTGTTCAGTGCAATGAACGCGACATAGAGGATGACGTACCAGATCCACATCTGACCGGTCAGGTCCAGACCCAGAAGCTCGGCGGTGATGCCGTTGGCATACATGGCCGAGAAGTAGACGATCACTGCGGTCGTGGCGACGTACTCGATTGTTTCCGCCAAACCGGTGATGTATCCACCCCACGGGCCCATTGCCGATCGGGCAAATGAATAGGCTCCACCCGAGTGGGGCATTGCGGCAGCCATTTCTCCGATCGAGAAGATGAGGCCGTAGTACATGACGATGAGCACGCCGAATGCGATGAGCATTCCGCCGAAACCGCCGGACGCGAGTCCGAAGTTCCATCCCGAGAAGTCGCCCGAGATAACTGCTGCTACTGCCAGACCCCAGAGGCCGACGACTCCGGCGGCACGCTGTAGCTGACGTTTTTCAAAATATCCACTGTCTGGGGTTGTGTAGGTCACACCCGAGACCTTCATGGTTTCCTTGGACATCCTGTTCTTCCTTTTAGTTGGGTCGGAACGATGACGTGTGCCGCCATTCACGACTGTGTGAACTGGTTGATTGTTCTGACTGTAGCCCTTTATTGGTCATTTGTAACTACCTTTAGATGAAATTTTTGTTACACGTTTTTTCACGTGCCGGAAACCTTTGCCTGTTTTCATAGGTAAATAGTTGGGTGTGTTGTAGACACATTTCCCACGGTGTGGTCTAATGGTTGGAAATCCAACCTCAAAGAAGAGGAATGACAATGTCACAGAACACTGGTTACATCACCCCCGAAACGCTTCGCGCGCAGGTAGCAGACGGTGAAATCGACACCGTAGTCCTCGCCTTCACCGACATGCAGGGTCGCCTCGTCGGCAAGCGCGTCGCCGCACGACTCTTTGTCGAAGACACCATCGCGCACGGCGCCGAATGCTGCAACTACCTTCTGGCTGTCGACGTCGACATGAACACCGTCGACGGATACGAGATCTCGTCCTGGGAGCGCGGTTACGGCGACATGGCCATGATCCCTGACATGAACACCCTGCGCTTGGCACCGTGGCTGCCCGGCAGCGCCATCGTGATGGCCGACCTGATGTGGCTCGACCACACCCCCGTCACCCAGGCGCCCCGCGACGTGCTCAAAGCACAGATGGCCAAGCTCGAAGCGCAGGGCATGGTGCCCTATGTGGGAACCGAGCTCGAATTCATTGTCTTCGACGAGACCTACCGCGGTGCATGGGCCAAGGGCTATCGCAACATGCAGGCCAACACCGATTACAACGTCGACTACGACCTGCTCGCCTCGACCCGAGTCGAACCCCTGTTGCGCGATATCCGCGTATCCATGGATGCCGCAGGAATGTACTGTGAAGGCGTCAAGGGCGAATGCAACTTCGGCCAGCAGGAAATCGCGTTCCGATACGACACCGCACTCGCCACCTGCGACAACCACTCAATTTATAAGAGCGGCGCAAAAATGATCGCCGACAAGCACGGCAAGGCCATCACCTTTATGGCGAAATTCAACGAGCGCGAAGGCAACTCGTGCCACATCCACATTTCGTTCCGTGGCACCGACGGTTCAGCCGTGTTCGCCGACAAGTCCAAGGAACACGGCATGAGCGACCTGTTCCGTCACTTCCTCGCCGGCCAGATTGCTGCGATGCGTGAACTGTCCTTGTTCTTCGCCCCCAACATCAACTCGTACAAGCGCTATGTCGCCGGTTCGTTCGCTCCCACCGCAATCGCCTGGGGTCTCGACAACCGCACCTGCGCACTGCGTGTTGTGGGTCAGGGCCACGGCATGCGCGTAGAAAACCGTGTACCCGGTGGAGATGTCAACCAGTACCTGGCAACCGCTGCACTGATCGCCGCCGGCCTCTATGGCATCGAGAACAAGCTCGAGATCATCGTGGGACACATCCTTGAAGGAAAGTCTTACGAAGAGGTCATGAAGATTTGGCGCGAACTTGTGCAGCCAGATGTTGAATTCGCCGAGCAGTACTGCAACAACTTGGAGCCACTAGGTGAGTCGGCAATCGACCTGCCTGAGGTTTACAAGAAGTTCAAGTCGCACGTGGTTAGCCTCAACAAGAACAAGCGCGGCGCAAAGGCCGTGGATGTTGCTTTTGCTTGCGACCAGAACCTGCAGAACGAGTTGATCGTTGTAATCGCATCGATGGTGGCAAACACCAAGCGCGAGGTCAACGCTCACATTCTTACCCGCGGTTTGGGCGACGACTACTTTGCCAAGGTAGCCAAGATGTTCCCAACGGTGAACTTCCACTTCCACGACTTCAGTGGAATTGAGTACGGCAGCAAGGTCAACCTGATGAAGCACATCACGGTTTCAACCTTCGACCGCCTGTTCTTGCCTCAGGTTCTAACCCAGCTAGACAAGGTGCTTTACCTCGATGTCGACATCCTCGTTCGCGGAGATGTTGGCGAGCTGTACGACACCAAGCTTGCCGACTACGCATTCGCAGGAAAGCGCAGCCGCCTAGATGGTTGGTCGAGCCTGATCGACGTAATCACCCGCATCAGCTTGTCGCTTCCGGCACAGAAGGCATGGGCGCTTCGTCGTCGTGCACACGTGACCGGCGACCTAACCGCGCCAACCTACAACGCTGGCATCTTGGTTATGAACCTCAAGAAGATGCGTGCCGAAAACTTCGTAGAGAACAACCTCTACCTAGTTGAGGAACTTCGTTTGAACGACCAGGATGTTATGAACTTCTGGTCGCGTGGACGCGCAGTTGCCTTGGACGACGACTGGAACTACGTTCCAACTCAGGACTTCTCGGCAGACCCGAAGATTGTTCACTGGGCTGGTCCTGGTAAGCCATGGAAGCAGAACTTCGCTCTATACAAGGACGAGTTCCAGGGCTACGCACGCGAACTTGGCGTGAAGATCGGTACCACTAAGAAGTAATCGGCGAAAGCTGAAGTTTGATGGCTCTGCTCGACCTAGTCGGCCAGGGCCATCAACTCTTTTAAGCGGTCCGCGTGCAGCTTGGCATCGTGGGTGCGCAGGCGATCGGCGAAGGCATCCTTGTTGGCTTGGTTACCCTTACCCGCATCGATGGCTGCCTGGATGGCGTCGCGCATTTGCACCAGAGCGTCGAAGCGGTCTTCGAACTGCTTGTCTGAGGTGCTCTGCTGGGTGATTGACTTGGCACCCTCGGTGCGCACTCGCCACAGGTAGATGCTCTTGGCGAGCACGTCGAAGCGCTCGGCCTCGATGTAGGCGCGGGTCATCACGGCCATGTCTTCGAAGTAGACGCCGCTGGGAAATCGCAGGCGGGCCCACTGGTAGAAGTCGTAGCGGAACAGCTTGTTCCAAGCGGTCACGTCGCGGATAACCTCTGGGTGCTCGGCAAAGGTTATGCCGGATCGGGTTCCCTTGGCGTAAACCTGGCGGGTGTCGACGCGCTTGACACGGGTGATTCCCTTCATTCGCGTGCAATCGCCGACCACAAAATCGCTGCCGGATTTTTGAAGTTGTTTCACGAGAGCATTGAGGGCGCCAAGTTCCAACGCGTCGTC
>CALBMG010000055.1 GCA_937896185.1 uncultured Microbacteriaceae bacterium
GGTGCACAAGGCGATTGGCGACCAACTGATCTGCGTCTTCGTCGACCACGGGCTTCTGCGCGCGGGCGAGCGCGAACAGGTCGAGCGTGATTTCGTTGCGGCGACCGGCGTGCGACTCGTCACGATTGATGCGGTCGACACGTTCCTTCGCGAACTCAAGGGAATTACCGATCCCGAAGAGAAGCGGAAGATTATTGGTCGCGAATTTATTCGTGCGTTCGAGGCGGCCGAGAAGGACCTCGTCGCCGAAGCGGCGAACTCGGGCAAGCAGGTCAAGTACCTGGTCCAGGGCACGCTGTACCCCGACGTCGTCGAGAGCGGTGGCGGTTCGGGCACTGCGACGATCAAGTCGCACCACAACGTGGGTGGGCTTCCCGAGGACCTCAACTTCTCGCTGGTCGAGCCCTTGCGCGAACTGTTCAAGGACGAGGTTCGTGCCATCGGCCGCGAACTGGGACTCCCCGAAGCCATCGTGGGGCGTCAGCCGTTCCCCGGGCCCGGCCTCGGTATTCGTATCGTCGGCGAGGTGACGAAGGAACGTTTGGACACTCTGCGTGCCGCCGACGTGATCGTTCGTGAGGAACTCACCGCCGCCGGTCTGGATAAGTCGATTTGGCAGTGCCCCGTCGTGTTGCTGGCCGATGTTCGCTCGGTGGGTGTCCAAGGCGACGGCCGCACCTATGGTCACCCCATCGTGTTGCGTCCCGTGTCCAGCGAAGATGCGATGACCGCCGACTGGACCCGTGTGCCGTACGACGTGTTGGCCAAAATTTCGAACCGCATCACCAACGAAGTGAAGGACATCAACCGCGTTGTGCTCGACGTCACGTCGAAGCCGCCGGGAACTATTGAGTGGGAGTAATCCCCACACGCTGAAGGCCCCGAGGATGTTCTCCTCGGGGCCTTCGACGTATGTGCGGTGTGGCGCTTACTCGCGGGTGATGGCGAGCATGCGCAGGATCTCGGTGTACAGCCACACGACGGTGACCATGATGCCGAAAGCTCCCTGCCATGCGTACACGCGGGGTGCGCCTCGTTCGACACCGACCTTGATCGACTCAAAGTCCATGACGAGCGAATACGCGGCGAGGAATACGACGACCACACCGAGGACGAGGCCCAGGGGGATGCCGGCGATTTCCAGCGAACGCATGCCCCACGTCATGCCAGGCATTGCACCGGTCATCATGAGGATCATGTTGACGAGCGAGAACACGGCGTAACCGATGATCGCCATGGTGACGATCTTGTTCATGCGCGGGGTGGCACGGAACTTGCCCGACAGGAACAGGAACAGTGTCACGCCGACGACGGCGAGGGTGCCGACGATGGCTTGGGTCACGATTCCGTCGTACATGCTGTTGAAGAACATCGACAGGGCGCCCAGTGCGATGCCCTCGAATGCGGCGTACGCCAGCACGAGTGCGGGCGAGGGGGTCTTCTTGAAAATATTGACCATTGCCAGTACGAACGCGATGATCAGACCGGGCAGCATCAGTGCGGGGATGACCCAACCGACTGCGGCACCGGCGACCAGTACTGCGAACGATACGAGGGTCTTAACGATGGTGTCCTCGTAGGTCATGCGGCCGGTTTCGGCACCGGTGGCTGCCGGCATGTCATATGCGGCTTCGAGGGTGTCGGCTGCGGGGGCGGTGTTCGCGCCTCGGCCGTACAGGTTCTCCAGCTGGTCGCGGGAAACCTGTCCGGGACGGAACGCGGCGGAACGCGAGAATGCGGGATTCGAGCTCATGATTCTCCTTCAGGTGAATTCGATACATCCAGTGTAAACACGGCAGGGCCGCGAAAACTATGAAACAGCTGTGAGTTACAGTTCGACCCACCACAGCCACAACAGCACACCGCAGACCATCCACAGGGTCAGGTTGACCCACCCCAACACGAACGCGGCCAGCGCCATGCGTCGGCCACCTTCGCGGGTGCGGCGGATCTGTTCCGTGGCAAACCATCCCAGCGGCAAAGCCATGGGTGACAGCATGCATCCGAGTACGAACGACATCACGGCTAGCGGGTTTACTTTCCGCTTTACCGTGGTCTTTTCCATGTCGACACTCTAACCCTGCGTCAGTCCGTGTCGGAGGAGCAACCTAAACTTGTCAACGACATGACGACGCTTTTTGACGACAACCTTTTCTCGCCCGCACCCCACGGAATTGACCCCGCCGACCCCCTGTTGGTGGGGTTGAACCCGGCACAGTTGCGTGCTGTCACGCACCGTGGGCCCGCCTTGCTGATCGTGGCAGGAGCCGGTTCGGGTAAGACGTCGGTGTTGACGCGTCGCATCGCATTGTTGTTGAAGAACCGCGAGGCGTGGCCCAGCCAGATCCTGGCGATTACATTCACCAACAAGGCTGCAGCCGAGATGCGGGAACGCATCGGTGCGTTGATTGGGGTGGACGAGGCGAACCAGATGTGGATTTCAACCTTCCACTCAGCCTGTGTGCGAATTCTGCGACGCGAGGCGGAACGTTTCGGTTTCAGTTCGTCGTTCACGATTTACGACTCGGCTGATTCAAAGTCGCTGATCAAGCGGATTATCAAGGAATACGAGGCTGACACCCTGGGGCTGACCCCGGGCAGTGTCATGTCCAAAATGTCCAAGCTGAAGAACGAACTGGTGGACTGCGACCAGTTTGCACGCACCGTGAACTCGGATGACCCCAACGAGGTCATGTTCCTCGAAATGTGGCGCAAGTACACGTCGGAACTGCGTCGGGCAAACGCCTTCGACTTTGACGACCTGATCGGTCAGACCGTGTTCCTGTTCCGTGCGTTCCCCGAAATTCGGGCCCTGTATCAGCGTCGATTCCGTCACTTGCTGGTCGACGAGTACCAGGACACGAACCACGCGCAGTACGCCCTGATCTATGAATTGACGCGACCGGTCGAACCCGAATATGTGACACCCGATACCCCGCCGAAACTCGTCGAGATGGACGGCTCAATCAAGGCCGCCTCGCTGACAGTGGTGGGTGACAGCGACCAGTCGATTTATGCGTTCCGTGGGGCGGACATCCGCAATATTCTCGAATTCGAACGGGACTTCCCCGGAACCGACGTGGTGTTGCTGGAACAGAACTACCGTTCGAGCCAGAACATCCTCGACGCCGCGAACGCGGTCATTTCGAATAACTTTGACACCTCGCGTGCAAAGAACCTGTTCACCGAGAGCGGCGCCGGTGCGCAAATTGTGGGGTTCACCGGTGTGACCGCGCACGACGAAGCCCAGTTTGTCGCCGACGAGGTCCACGCCCTGCATGACAGTGGTGTGGCGTATCGCGACATGGCGGTGTTCTATCGCACGAACTCGCAGACCCGCGCCTTGGAAGAAATCCTGATGCGCGCGGCCGTGCCCTACAAGCTTCTGGGTGGCACAAAGTTCTATGAACGCGCCGAAATCAAGGACGTGATGGCGTACCTCATCGCCGTCGCAAACCCGCAGGATGCCCTGGCGCACCGCCGCATCCTGAACACCCCGAAGCGCGGTATCGGCCCCGCCTCGGAAACTCAGATTCAGAGCTTTGCCGACCGCGAGGGCATCACGTTCCGCGAAGCCCTTTCCCGTTCGGGCGAATTGGGGCTCGGCCCGAAACTCACCGCCGCAGTGCGCGAGCTCGCGCACCTGTTGGACACGGTGACCGCGACGGTCGCCACCGCAAAGGTTGTCGACGTGTTGCTCGCCCTGCTGGAGGGCACCGGGTACCTGTCGTTGCTGCAGAACAGCCGTGACCCCCAGGAAAACGCGCGCGCCGAAAACGTCGAGGAACTTGTGGGTGTTACCCGCGAATTCCAGGTGAAGTCGCCCGACGGCACGTTGCTGGACTTCCTCACCGAGGTGGCGCTGGTGTCGGCCGTCGACGACATGGACGACGAATCCGGTTCGGTGAACCTCATGACACTTCACACGGCCAAGGGTCTGGAATTCGATGCCGTGTTCATTACCGGTGTCGAGGAACTGATCCTGCCGCACAAGATGGCGTTGATCGAGGCCGGCGGAATCAACGAGGAACGTCGACTGTTTTATGTGGGCATCACGCGTGCCCGCAAGCGGTTGTTCTTGTCGTTGGCGACATCGCGCGCGACGTTCGGTGAAATCAGTGTCGCCATGCCCAGTCGTTTCCTTGACGAAATTCCCGCACACCTGATTGCGTGGCGCGAAAACCAGCGAGCAGTTCGCGGCGGTGGCGGTTTCGGTGGCGGAAACGGCAGCGGTTATTCCGGTGGCTATTCCTCGGGAAGTGGTTACGGGCTCGAGCGCAGCAAACCGAAAACGGAATGGACGGGCACGGTCACGCGCGAGGTGCGCGATAACTCCGAGCTGGAAATTGGTGTGGGCGACCGCATCCGCCACACCGACTTCGGCGACGGTCGCGTGTTGGCGGTCACGGGCGAGGGTGCCAAACGCATCGCCGAGGTGCAGTTCTCGCAGGCGGGCAAGAAAAAACTGCTCATCAAAATCGCGCCCATCGAAAAGCTGTAATTTCTGTGCCACCTTCGGCAAGTCGTGCGCGGGTGCAACGGTAGGCTAGTTGACGGTCGTGTGGCATGGGGCCCCGACCACTATGTCTCATTGTCGATTGGATAACGGTGGATCTTTACGAGTACCAGGCCCGCGATATGTTCGAAAAGCACGGCGTTCCCGTGCTTCGCGGCATCGTTGCTGACACCCCCGCAGAGGCCAAGGCCGCTGCCGAAGAAATCGGCGGCGTCACCGTCGTCAAGGCTCAGGTCAAGACCGGTGGTCGCGGCAAGGCTGGCGGCGTCAAGGTCGCAAAGACTGCCGACGAAGCCTATGCCGCAGCCGAAGCGATTCTGGGCCTCGACATCAAGGGCCACGTTGTGAAGCGCGTCATGGTTGCTCAGGGTGCTCGTATCGCCCAGGAATACTACTTCTCGGTGCTACTCGACCGCGCCAACCGTTCGTACCTTTCGCTCTGCTCGTACGAGGGTGGAATGGAAATCGAACAGCTCGCTGTCGAACGCCCCGAGGCTCTCGCCAAGGTCGAGGTTGACCCCAGCACCGGCATCGACCTGGCCAAGGCCACCGAGATCGCGATTGCCGCGAAGTTCCCTGCCGAGCTCGTCGACAAGGTTGCCGCCGTGTTCGTGCAGCTGTACGGCGTGTACGTGGCCGAGGACGCCGCTCTGGTCGAGGTCAACCCTCTCGTTCTGACCGAACAGGGCGACATCCTCGCGCTCGATGGCAAGGTCACCTTGGACGAGAACGCTGGTTTCCGTCACGCAGACCACGAAGCCCTCGAGGACAAGGCCGCAGCCGACCCTCTCGAAGCAAAGGCCAAGCAGCACGACCTCAACTATGTGAAGCTCGATGGCGAGGTCGGAATCATCGGTAACGGTGCAGGTCTGGTCATGTCGACCCTCGACGTTGTTGCCTATGCCGGCGAGAACCACGGTGGTGTTCGCCCCGCAAACTTCCTCGACATCGGTGGTGGAGCCTCGGCCGAGGTCATGGCTGCTGGTCTGGACGTCATCCTCGGTGACCCCCAGGTGAAGAGCGTTTTCGTGAACGTCTTCGGTGGCATCACAGCCTGTGACGCTGTCGCCAACGGCATTGTTGCTGCTCTCGACATCCTCGGCGATGCCGCGACGAAGCCCCTCGTGGTGCGTCTCGACGGCAACAGTGTCGAAGAGGGACGTCAGATTCTGGCTGCCCGCAACCACCCCCTCGTAACCCTGGCCACCACGATGGATGACGGCGCCGATCGCGCCGCCGCCCTGGCAGCAAAGTAAGGATCCGAATATGTCGATCTTCCTCAACAAGGATTCACGTGTCATCGTTCAGGGCATCACAGGTGGTGAAGGCTCGAAGCACACCGCTCTGATGCTGAAGTCGGGCACCAACGTGGTCGGTGGCGTGAACGCCCGCAAGGCTGGCACCACTGTCACTCACGGTGATGTCACTCTGCCCGTGTTTGGCACGGTCGAAGAGGCCATGCGCGAGACCGGCGCCAACGTGTCGGTTGTGTTTGTTCCCCCGGCTTTCGCCAAGGACGCCGCCATCGAGGCCGTTGACGCCGAGATGCCCCTCATCGTGGTCATCACCGAGGGCATCCCCGTGCAGGACACCGCCGAGTTCTGGGCATACGCCAAGAGCAAGGGCACCAGCCGCATCATCGGCCCCAACTGCCCCGGAATCATCACCCCCGGCGAGGCGCTGGCCGGCATCACCCCTGCGACTATCACCGGTTCGGGCCCCATCGGCCTCGTGTCGAAGTCGGGTACGTTGACGTACCAGATGATGTTCGAACTGCGAGACATCGGTTTCTCGACCGCCATCGGCATCGGTGGTGACCCCATCGTGGGCACCACACACATCGACGCTTTGGCTGCATTCGAGGCTGACCCCGACACCAAGGCGATTGTCATGATCGGTGAAATTGGTGGCGACGCCGAGGAACGTGCCGCGGACTACATCAAGGCCAACGTCACCAAGCCTGTCGTGGGCTATGTGGCGGGTTTCACCGCTCCGGAGGGCAAGACCATGGGCCACGCTGGCGCCATCGTGTCGGGCTCGTCGGGTACTGCGCAGGCGAAGAAGGAAGCCCTCGAGGCTGCTGGTGTTCGCGTGGGTAAGACCCCGAGCGAAACCGCGCGACTCATGCGCGAGGTCATCGCGGCTCTCTAGTCGTGTCGCGTCGACTCGTCATCCTTTTTGCGCTTCTCGAGGCGCTGTTTGGCATTGCATTGGGCATCGGCATTGTGCTGGTGCCCTTTGTGATTGTCTGGGGTGTGAATGGCGCGTTCCAGGCGACACCACTGGAGGTGTGGCGTATCGCGGTGGATGCGTGGGCGTTGGGTCACGCAATTCCGCTGGATGTGACGTTGCCCGCCGAGGCCGCCGCGGCCTTTGGTGAAAAGGGTGAACTGTCGTTTGTGTTGTCGCTGGCCCCGCTGGGGTTTGCGCTGTTCACGCTGGTGATGGGTTTCCGTGCGGGTCGTCGGGTGTCCGAGGCCCCCAACCCGGCACCGACGGCGGGTCTGATTGCCGCCTTCTTTGCTGTGTTTGCGTTCCTCGCGTTGGCTTCGGCGCAGCATGATGGCGTGACCATGAATCTGGGCGACGGCACGGTTCGCGTCGTGATGCCGTTTGTGGTGGGCATGCTGTTGTCGTGGCGCCCGTGGCGTTCCGATGCGTTACGGTCACGCTGGGCGTCGGTGGTTCCTGGCGATCTGCGCGAACTGAGCACACTGGCGTTGACGGTGTCGTCGACGGTGCTGTTGGGTCTAGTCGTGGTGTCGTCGATCATGCTGGTGCTCTTGTTGGTCGCTGGATTTGCGACCGAAATTTCGTTGTACGAGGCGGTCCATGGCGAAATCTTTGGCGGCCTTGTGTTGACGTTTGGCCAGTTGTTGGCGGTGCCGACCGTCGTCATCTGGGCGGCGTCGTGGATTGTGGGCCCCGGTTTCTCGTTGGGTGTCGGCACCATTGTGTCGCCCGATATGTTGACCCTGGGCACCCTTCCGTCGGTCCCGTTGTTGGGGCTGATTCCGCTGGAGAATTCGGCGGGCAGCCTGTTCACCGGTGTTGTGCCCGTGTTGGCGGCGATTGCGGCCGCGCGTTTCTCGCCCGCGCTTGTCGCCGCACGCGGATATTTCGATTCGTCGGGTGTGCGCGATTACCTGCGCATCGTGGGCCTCGCGGCGCTCGCGGGCTTGTTCAGTTTTGTCATCGCGTTCGCCGTCGGCGGCGGGGCGAGCGGTTCGGCGGGACCTGGCCGGTTCTTTGATGTCGGAATCGATGTGTTCGATTTTGCGTTTACTCTCGCAGTGGGGACGGCCGGTGGCGCGCTTGTTGGGGCGGCCGCGCGACTGATCCGTCCGTTGCCGTCGCAGCCCGCTTCGGCCTCTCTGTCGGCCCAGCGCAAACGGTAGACTTGACCAATGCTTCGGGTCGTCGTCCTCATCAGTGGTACCGGCTCGAACTTGCGCGCGTTTCTCGAGGGCTGCGATAGCGGCGCTATTCCGGCACGGGTTGTGGCGGTCGGTTCCGACCTTCCCGCCGAGGGCTTGCAGCATGCGACCGCCCGCCAGATTCCGACCTTTATTGAACCGCTGAACCGCGGCGATGACCGTGTGGCGTGGGGCGAGCGACTGGCGGAACAGATCTCGGCGTACGAACCCGACTTGGTAATTCTGTCGGGCTTCATGCGACTCGTACCACCTGCTGTGGTCGAACGCTTTTCGCCCATGCTGCTCAATACACATCCCGCATTTTTGCCGGAATTTCCGGGAGCCCACGGTGTGCGTGACGCTTTCGAGGCCGGCGTCAGCGAGACGGGCGCCAGTGTGATTGTGGTCGACAACGGGGTCGATACCGGACCGATTCTTGCTCAACGTCGAGTACCCATTTTCGAGGACGACACCGTTGATTCACTGCACGACCGCATCAAACCGGTGGAACGTGAATTGCTCGCCGAGGTTGTCCGCGATATCGCCACACGCGTCAAGAACGCCCACGGCAGCCTT
>CALBMG010000056.1 GCA_937896185.1 uncultured Microbacteriaceae bacterium
CGGTCGTGGAAGACGGCGTGACGCTGCACGAAGGTGCCGCGGCGGGCATCCTGACCGGCAAAGCGGACCTTCTTGCCCTCGAGCAACAGTGAACCGAGGGCAAGAATTTCGCCGAAGCCCCAGTCAATATCGCCGTTGCGGCTCATGTCGACGCGCTTCTGCAGGAGTTGCTGCAACTTGGCGTGGACGGTGAAGCCCGCAGGCGGGTTGCCGTGCGAGTCACCGATTCGGTGGACGACAGACACGTCCACGCCGGTGACCTCGGGGTGGGCCTGCAGCGCGGATGCCGAATGTGTGCCCTCGGGGGTCACAGCCGGCAGCACGCCGGTCTGGGCTGCGTGAGTGTCTGCGAATGCCGACTCCAGCAGAGACAAGAAGTTGTTCTGTGCCTGATCGTATTCGTCCTGCGTGATGTCGCCACGGCCCACGAGGGCTTCGGCGTACAAGGTTCGCACGGAACGCTTGGCTTCAATCAGGTTGTACATCAACGGCTGAGTCATCGAGGGGTCATCGCCCTCATTGTGGCCGCGGCGGCGGTAGCACACCAGGTCGATGACCACGTCGTGTTTGAACTTCTGGCGGTACGCGACAGCGAGCTTTGCGACACGCACCACGGCCTCGGGGTCATCACCGTTCACATGGAAGATTGGCGCCTGAATTGTCTTTGCCACGTCGGTCGAGTACACCGAAGTGCGCGAATCCTTGGGGAGAGTGGTGAAGCCCACCTGGTTGTTGACGACAACGTGGATGGTTCCACCGGTGCGGTAACCGCGCAGCTGAGCCATTTGCAGGGTTTCGATGACGACGCCCTGTCCGGCCATTGCTGCGTCACCGTGAACCAGAATCGGCATCACCGTGAAGGACGCGATCGGTTTGAAGTCCTGCTTGGCGCGAACAATGCCCTCGAGTACGCCGTTTACGGCTTCCAGGTGCGAGGGGTTCGCGGCCAGGTACACGGGAATTTTCTGTCCCTTGGCGGTCACAAACTCACCGCGGGTTCCCAAGTGGTACTTGACGTCACCCGAGCCCTGCACGGTGGAGGTGTCTGTCGTGCCCTCGAATTCGCGGAAAATCTGACCGTAGGTCTTGCCCGCGATGTTCGCCAACACGTTGAGTCGACCGCGGTGCGCCATGCCAATGGCGACCTCGTCGAGTTCGTAGTCTGCGGCGTCCTGGATGATTTCGTCCAGCAGGGCGATCATCGATTCGCCACCCTCGAGCGAGAAGCGCTTCTGGCCGACATATTTGGTCTGCAGGAAGGTCTCGAACGCTTCGGCCTGGTTCAGCTTGCCGAGGATACGCATCTGTTCGTCGTGCGTGGGCTTCTGGTAGGGCTTCTCGATGTTGTCCTGGAACCAGGCGCGCTGCTCGGGGTCCTGGATGTGCATGTATTCGACGCCAACGGTGCGGCAGTACGAGTCACGCATCAGGCCCAAGACCTCGCGCAGCAGCATGGTGCGACGGCCGGTCAGGCCTCCGACCACGAACTGACGGTCCAAGTCCCAGAAGGTCAGGCCGTGGGTTTCGATGTCGAGGTCGGGGTGCGAACGCTGACGGTATTCCAGGGGGTCGATGTCGGCCATGAGGTGGCCGCGCACTCGGAACGCGTTGATGAGTTCCTGAACGCGTGCGGTCTTGTTGATGGCAGCGGCATCGTCGACGTGCAGGTCCTGTGCCCACTTGATGGGCTGGTAGGGGATGCGCAGTGCGGCGAAGACGTCCTCGTAGAATCCGTTGCCGCCGATCAGCAGGTCGTGGACGATCTTGAGGAACTCGCCCGAACCCGCGCCCTGGATGACACGGTGGTCATAGGTCGAGGTCAGTGTGATGGTCTTTGAAATACCCAAATCGGACAGGGTCTGTTCGCTGGCGCCCTGGAACTGTGCGGGGTATTCCAGCGCACCAGCGCCGATGATGCAGCCCTGGCCGCGCATCAGACGGGGAACCGAGTGAACGGTGCCGATTCCGCCAGGGTTGGTCAGTGACACGGTTGAGCCAGCAAAATCACCAGCGGTCAACTTGTTGTCGCGGGCCTTCTTGACTAGGTCTTCATAAGCAGTCAGGAACTCGGCGAAGTTCAAACGCTGAGCGCGCTTGATGTTCGGAACTAGGAGCGCACGGGTGCCGTCTGGCTTCGGGATGTCGATGGCCAGACCAAAGTTGATGTTCGCCGGGGTAACCGCAGATGGCTTGCCATCAATTTCGGCGTAGTAAACGTTTTGGCTTGGGAATTCTTTGAGCGCACGAACCAGTGCGAAACCGAGGATGTGGGTG
>CALBMG010000057.1 GCA_937896185.1 uncultured Microbacteriaceae bacterium
GAAGACCCTCGTATGAGCCGATCTCAACCTTGCGGCGAATGTCAGCGGCAACGTCGCGACGGAGGTCACCCTCAACCTTGTAGTTGCCTTCGATGTAGTCACGAATTGCAACGAGCTGGTCGTCGGTGAGGTCCTTCACGCGAATGCTGCGGTCAATGCCCGTAGCTTCGAGGGTGGCGACGGAACGAGTGCGTCCGATGCCATAGATGTATGTCAAAGCGATTTCCACGCGCTTTTCGCGGGGAATATCGACTCCGGCGAGACGTGCCATGGTGGCTTCTCCTTGGAATTGCAGAGGTCTGTACCGTCATCTGTGCGTGGGCCTCTGTCCCACGGTGTCCCCCTGTTACGGGATCTGATGCGGCGCTGAAAATATTGAGTTATAAGTTGCGGTACTGCTTAGCCCTGGCGCTGCTTGTGGCGAGGGTTTTCGCAGATAACCATGACGTTGCCGTGACGACGAATGACCTTGCACTTGTCGCAGATGGGCTTAACGCTGGGGTTGACCTTCATTTTTTTCTCCTGTATTCGCCGGCCTCGTACCCGAAGGTGTTCGGGTCGTTCCTTACCTTGTGGTTATTTGTATCGGTAGACGATACGTCCACGCGAAAGGTCATAGGGGCTGAGCTCTACGATTACGCGGTCCTCGGGGAGGATGCGGATGTAGTGCTGGCGCATTTTGCCCGAGATGTGTGCGAGAACGATGTGTCCGTTAGCAAGTTCAACGCGGAACATCGCGTTGGGAAGTGCCTCGACAACCGATCCCTCGATCTCGATTACGCCGTCTTTGTTAGCCATATTTCCATTCAGTGGAGTTGTAACCGCAAGTCATGCGGCGGAGCGCACACCACAAAGGCGCGACACACCAATTTAAACTGTACGGCACGACGCCGTTCAGCGCAAGTGAGGGTTATACTCCCCCGATTCCACGCTCGGCGAGCGCGGAAACAATTCTGTTCGTAACCTCGGCAACGTCACCGATTCCGTCAACCGATACAAGGATCTCGCGACGCTTGTAGATGTCGATTAGCGGTGCGGTCTCTGCGGCATACACGTCAAGGCGGGCACGAACGACCTCGTCGGTGTCGTCTGCACGGCCCTGGTCGAGTGCACGCAAACGGATGCGTTCGATGACGATTTCCGGGTCTGCAACCAACTCGACGACGACATCAAGTTTCTGGTCGTTGTCGGCGAGCATCGCATCGAGTGCGGTGACCTGGTCGGCGGTACGGGGGTACCCATCGAGAAGAAACCCGGGTGCGCAGTCGGCGTGGGTCAGACGGTCCGCCACGAGTGCGTTCGTCAACTCGTTCGGCACGTACGCGCCACGGTCCATGTATGACTTGGCTTCGATTCCCAGCGGGGTTTCGTCGCGCACATTCGCACGGAAAATATCACCGGTCGAGATTGCGGGAATACCGAAGGTTTCCGCAAGAAGGACGGCCTGGGTTCCCTTACCTGCGCCGGGAGGGCCCACGAGAAGCATGCGCACCATTACTTGAGCAACCCCTCGTAGTGACGCTGCTGAAGTTGGGCGTCAATCTGCTTGACGGTCTCAAGCCCAACACCGACGATGATGAGGATCGAGGTTCCACCGAAGGGGAAGCTCGAGTTCGCACCAATGGTCGCCAACGCAATCAGCGGGATGAGTGCAACGATTCCGAGGTACAGAGAACCGGGAAGAGTCACGCGGGTCAACACGAAGTCGAGGTATTCCGCAGTGGGACGACCCGCACGGATGCCAGGAATGAACCCACCGTACTGCTTCATGTTGTCGGCGACCTCAACCGGGTTGAAGGTGATGGCCACATAGAAGTAGGTGAAGCCCACGATCAGCAGGAAGAACATGGCCATGTACAGCGGGTTATCACCGCTGGTGAGGTTGTTCTGGATCCAGACAATCCAGTCTGCAGCGGTTTCGCCCGCGGCAGGCTGGTTGAACTGTGCGATGAGTGCGGGCAAGTACAACAGCGACGAGGCGAAGATCACGGGAACCACACCGGCCTGGTTGACCTTGATGGGGATGTACGTGTTCGTGCCGCCGTAGGTGCGGCGTCCGACGACGCGCTTTGCATACTGCACCGGGATGCGGCGCTGCGACTGCTCGACAAACACAACCGCGGCCATGATGAGGATTCCGATGCCAACAACGAGCAAGAAGACGTTGAAGCCTTCGCTGTTCGCAATCGCCCACAGCGAGGTCGGGAAACCGGCAGCGATCGAGGTGAAGATGAGGAGCGACATTCCGTTACCGATGCCACGCTCGGTGAGGATCTCACCAAACCACATGATGAGGCCGGTACCGGCGGTCATGGTGATGACCATGAGCAGAACGGTGTACCACGAGTCGTTGACGATCAGCTGCGAACATTCGGCGATACCGGTGTTCGAGCCGAACAGCGCGCCGCTGCGGGCGACGGTCACCAGAGTGGTCGACTGCAGAACGCCCAGACCCAGAGTCAGGTAACGGGTGTACTGGGTCAGCTTGGCCTGGCCAGCCTGGCCTTCCTTGTGCAGTGTCTCGAAGTGAGGAATGACGACGCGCAGCAGCTGGGTGATGATCGATGCCGTAATGTACGGCATGATTCCCAGCGCAAAAATTGACAGCTGGAGCAGTGCTCCACCGCTGAAGAGGTTGACCAGCTCGTAGAGGCCGGTGGTTCCCGCGTTGCCGTTCAGACACGCCTGAACATTGGCGAAGTCAACAAACGGAGCGGGGATGAATGACCCGAGGCGGAACAGCACAATAATGCCGAGAGTGAAACCGATCTTGCGGCGAAGATCGGGGGTTCCCATAATGCGTCGAATTGCACCGAACACGAGGCCTCCTGTGAATCTGTGGCCGCAGTAAGCGACCTTCTAAAGGTAGCGGAAAAGGGCCGGGGTGTTACCCCCGGCCCTTTCAGCAACTAGGCGATTGAACCGCCAGCGGCAACAATCTTCTGCTCTGCCGAGCGCGAGACCTTGTCTACGCGAACGTTGAGCTTTACCGAGATGTCACCGTCTCCGAGGACCTTGACCTTCTCGTTCTTGCGAACTGCACCCTTGGCCACGAGGTCAGCAACGGTTACGTCGCCACCAGTGGGGTAGAGCTCGGCCAGGCGAGCCAGGTTAACAACCTGGTACTCGACACGGAAGGGGTTGGTGAAACCGCGAAGCTTGGGAGCGCGCATGACGAAGTCAAGCTGACCACCCATGAAGCCTGCCTTGACCTGGTAACGAGCCTTCTGACCCTTGGTACCACGACCTGCAGTCTTACCCTTCGAACCTTCACCACGACCAACGCGAGTGCGTTCCTTCTTGGATCCAGCTGCGGGGCGCAGGTGGTGAAGCTTCAGAACCTGAACCTTCTCGGCCTTCTCGGCAGCCTTTGCAGGAGCCTTCTTTGCGGCAGCCTTGGGAGCAGCAGCTTCCTCGGTTGCGGCAGCAGCCTTAGGTGCAGCAGCCTTGGCGGGAGCCTTGGCAGCAGCAGCCTTCGGAGCAGCAGCCTTTGCCGGTGCCTTCTCTGCGGCGGGAGCCTTGGCAGCAGCAGCCTTCGCTGCGGGAGCCTTCTTTTCTTCAGCCATTAGTCAATTTCCTCGACTTTCACAAGGTGAGCGACGGTACGAACGTAACCGCGGTTAACGGCGTCGTCCGGACGGACAACCGTCTGGCCGATGCGCTTCAGTCCGAGGCTGCGCAGCGTCTCGCGCTGGTACTGCTTCTCGCTGATGACGGACTTGATCTGGGTGACCTTGAGCTGAGCCATTACGCACCTGCCTTCGCGTCAGCCTCTGCGCGCACCAGGCGAGCGGGGGCAACTTCCTCGAAGCTCAGACCACGACGAGCGGCAACTGCGCGAGGCTCTTCGAGCATCTTCAGTGCAGCAACGGTGGCGTGAACAATGTTGATGGTGTTCGACGAACCGAGCGACTTGCTGAGGATGTCGTGGACACCAGCAGCCTCGAGGACGGCGCGAACGGGACCACCGGCGATAACACCGGTACCAGCAGCAGCGGGGCGGAGCAGAACTACACCAGCTGCGGCCTCGCCCTGAACGGGGTGAGGGATGGTTGCGCCCGAGCGGGGAACGCGGAAGAAGTTTTTCTTTGCTTCCTCGACACCCTTCGAGATCGCGAGGGGAACCTCACGAGCCTTACCGTAACCAACGCCGACCATACCGTTACCGTCACCGACGACAACCAGAGCGGTGAACGCAAAGCGACGACCACCCTTGACTACCTTCGATACACGGTTGATGGCGACGACCTTCTCTACGAAGGGGCTCTTCTCAACCTCGCGGGGAGCGCGGTCACGACCGCCACGTCCGCCACCGCGGTTGTCACGGCCACCGCGACCGCGCGAAGCGGTCTCTTCAGCCTCAGGTGCCACAGTTTCCTCAGCAGCCACAGCTTGCTCCTTAGTGTTTTCGCTCACAGTGTCAGCCCTGCCTCTCGTGCGCCTTCAGCAACGGCAGCAACGCGGCCGGCGTAGCGGTTACCGCCACGGTCGAAGACGACAGCAGTGATGCCAGCCTTCTTGGCGCGCTCGGCAACGAGTTCACCAATCTTGCGGGCCTTGGCCGACTTGTCCTCGGTCGACACACGGAAGTCTGCTTCCATGGTCGAAGCCGAAGCCAGGGTGTGACCCTGGGTGTCGTCGACGATCTGCACGAACAGGTGACGTGCCGAACGGGTTACAACGAGGCGGGGACGTGCCGGGGTTCCGCTGATCTTCTTACGAAGACGGAAGTGGCGACGTGCGCGCGAAACGGACTTTGACTTTACAGCCATGATTACTTACCAGCCTTTCCGGCCTTGCGGCGGACAACTTCGCCGGCGTAACGAACACCCTTGCCCTTGTAAGGCTCAGGCTTGCGCAGCTTGCGAAGGTTGGCAGCAACCTCACCGACGGCCTGCTTCGAGATGCCGCTGACGATGACCTTGTTGTTGCCCTCGACGGTCAGGGTGATACCTGCAGGAGGCTCAATCGCGATGGGGTGCGAGTAACCGAGAGCGAACTCGACGCCTTCACCCTTCTGTGCGACACGGTAACCGGTACCCACGATCTCGAGGCCCTTGGTGTACCCAGCGGTGACACCGATGATGTCGTTCGCGATCAGGGTACGAGTGAGGCCGTGGAGCGAACGCGAGAGGCGCTCGTCGTCGGGACGAGTGACCAGAACCTGGTTGCCGTCGACAGCGACCTGAATGGGGGCTGCGATAGCGATAGTGAGTTCACCCTTGGGGCCCTTGACGGTGACAACCGAGTCAGCAACGCTGACGGTAACACCGGCGGGGATTTCTACGGGGAGACGACCAATACGTGACATAGCGAATTACCACACATAGGCGAGGACTTCCCCACCTACGCCCTTCTTCTTGGCCTCACGGTCGGTCAACAGACCCGAGGAAGTGGACAGGATGGCAATACCGAGGCCACCGAGAACGGTGGGGATTTCGGTGGACTTCGCGTACACGCGAAGACCGGGCTTGGACACACGAGTCAGGCCGGCTACTGCCGACTTGCGCTCCTGGCCGTACTTGAGGGTGATAACGAGGTTTTCGCCAACGCGAGCGGGCTCGAGCTTCCAGTCGGCAACGTAACCTTCACGCTTCAGGATCGAGGCAATACCAGCCTTGATCTTGCTTGCGGGAAGAGTCACACTGTCGTGGTGTGCACGCGACGCGTTGCGCAGACGGGTCAGCATGTCTGCGATCGGATCGGTCATCGTCATGGCCTGGTGGCCTTCCTCGCCGTGGTATCCCTGCGGACCTGCGGCGCCTTTGGTAGTCGCCCGGCGTGCGCCCGGGCGGGTTGTGCTGGCTGTCGATCTGGTCGGTTACCAACTGGACTTGGTGATGCCGGGCAGCTCACCGCGGTGGCGATGGCCGGCGTGGAAGATCCGCGCGAGATGTCGGAGGTGACCGCGACCGATACCAGGATGCAGCCGATCGCGGAGGCGACGGGCGGCGGCGTGTTCTGGACGCGGGGCGGCGGGCTGTTCGGCGCGGTGAGCGAAGGCAGCGTGGACGTGCCGC
>CALBMG010000058.1 GCA_937896185.1 uncultured Microbacteriaceae bacterium
TGACCAGAGGCCGCCGGCGGTTTCACCTTGCCAGCAAAACCAGCCACCGCAATCAGCGTGACCAGGTAAGGCACCATGGTGATGAAGTCGGTTGGAATGCCAGGGCTCACCTGGTTTGCCCAGATGCGCATGATGATGGCAAAACCAAACAGCAGCGATGCGGCAGCCGCCGAGAACGGGTGCCAACGACCCAGAATGACGACGGCGAGGGCGATGAAGCCTTGACCGCCCGACATTTCACGGCCAAACGCTCCCACGGAACCGATGGTCAGTGCAGCGCCACCGATTCCGGCGACCATGCCGCCGAGGGTAACCCACCAAAAACGGGTGCGGGCGACATTGATACCCACAGTGTCGGCGGCCAGGGGGTGTTCGCCCACGGCACGAGCGCGCAAGCCCAGCTTGGTCTTGAACAGGAAGAACCACAGTGCGGGGATGATGAGGAACGCGAGGTACGTGGTGACGCGGTTTGCAAACAGCGCGGGACCCAGCACAGGAATCTCGGACAGTACCGGAATCGGGACGATGTCGAACGTTCCGGGGAAGTTCGAGTTCTGGCCGTCCTGCGCCAACCACTGCGAGTACAGGAAGTTGGTGATACCGATCACGAGCACGTTGAGGACAACACCAACGATGACCTGGTCGACCAGGTATTTGATCGAGAATGCGGCCAACACCATCGACATCAGTGCGGCACCGATCATGGCGGCGAGCAACCCCAACCACAGGTTGTCGGTCAGTGATCCGACCACTGCGGCGAGGAACGCACCGGTCAGCAGCTGACCTTCGATGGCGATGTTGACGACACCGACACGTTCACTCATGATGCCGCCCATGGCGCCCAGTGCGATGGGCACGGCGAGCACGATGGCGTTCGACATGATGAACGCGAACTGAATCGTGTTGCCCGCAGCCAGCCACGACAGCAGCGCAATGACTGCCAGCAGACCAAAGATCAGGGACAACCACAGCGGGGGCTGCACGCGGCGGGACACCAGCACGAACGAGACGGCGGTGATTGCGGCCAGCAGGACACCGACGACAATTCCGACGAGGCTCGACGAAACCACAAAGTTGGGCAAGGCCCACAGTGCGTCCGCCTTGGTGAACTGCCAGGTGACGTCGGCCGAATTTCCGAGGACGCCAAAGAACACAAACACCACGGCAGCAAAAGCGGCCATGACGATGGGGTTCTTGCGCGAAACGGTGTGCTCGACCTTCGAGAACATTCCGGGGGTCACTTCAGATTTCACTTCGAGTCCCCTTTCGAACGGCGAGAAAAGAGGTCCTTAAGTACCGTCGTTTTCTGTGGGGCGGGCAGACGGAAAATTGCGCGAATCAGCGGAGGTGCCGCGATAAACAGCACTATGGATCCCTGAACTACACCCAACACTTCGGGAGAAAGACCCAGCACCTGCATGGGAGCGGAGCCCGCCTTGAACGCACCGAACAACAGGCCGGCCAGCAGCACGCCGGGAGCGGTCGAGCTGCCCAACAGAGCCACTGTGATCGCGTCGAAACCGATACCGGCATCGGCGGAAGGCGACAGCCCCGAGGTCACACCGAGGCCCTGGTTTGCGGCGGCGATACCCACAAATGCTGCCGATGCGGCCATCGCATAGATGTAGGTGCGTTCCACGTTGATGCCCGCAGTGCGAGCGGCGTTGGGGTTGTGTCCGACCATGCGGAACCGGAAGCCCAACGTCGAACGCTCCATCAGCCACCAGTACACAACAACGGCGACCATGGCCAAAACGAAACCGAGGTGCAGGCTGTATTCGTCGCCCAGAAGTTTCGGAAGTTGGGCAGTCAGTGCAGGGGCATCCGACTTCGGCGTTCCCCCACCGTCAACCTCGCGCAGCAGGTTGGGGTCACGGAAGAAGAACGTGATCAGGTTTGCCGCGATGTAGTTCATCATGATGGTGACGATGGCAGTCCTGTTGCCTTGCGGCAAGGGAATGTGTCACTGCGATGATCGGATGCGCACCGGCACACGGTGCGCGCCGAATGCACCGTTGAATTCGCCAAAGCGCCCGGCGATGGGGTGGCCGCAAGCCAGACAGGCGCCATGGGCGTCGAGCCGGTAGGCGAGAATCGCGTACCAGTCCCGTTCGATGACCGATTGGCCGCACGCGGGGCAGCGGGTCGAGCCGCCTTCGGGGTCGTGCACGTTGCCGGTGTAGACGTAATGCAGCCCGGCGTCGAGGCCGATCCGGCGGGCGCGGGTGAGGGTCGCCGGCGGCGTGGGCGGGAGCTGGTCGAGCTTGTAGTCCGGGTGGAAGGCGGTGAAGTGCAGCGGAACGTCGGGGCCGAGTTCGGTGGCGACCCACTTCGTCAGCGCGGCGATTTCGGCTTCGGAATCGTTGAGGCCGGGGATCAGCAGGGTGGTGATCTCC
>CALBMG010000059.1 GCA_937896185.1 uncultured Microbacteriaceae bacterium
ACACTTCGCTCTCAGGTTGAAGAGGCCAAGGCGTCAATCGAGCGAGCCAAGGTTGCCGCCGCAGCGCAGGCAAAACAGCTAGACGCCGCACGCAAGGTTCTCGATGTTCTTCCAGCAGTAATGGCTTCGGTTGAGCAGCAGGCTGCCGATGCCAAGGTTCGCTTGGGTCAGATGGATGCCGAGCGTCAGGCTCAATACACCGAGCTGGTGCGCATCCGTGGAGAAGTTGCCGAGATTCAAATGAAGCTCAGCACACTCACGCAGAATGTCCACGACATCGAACTTGGCAACCACGAGAAGCGTCTCAACCTTTCGAACCTGGTCAGCAAGGCAAACGACGAACTTGGTTTGGAGCAGTCGGTTCTTCTTGCCGAGTACGGACCAGATCAGCTTGTCGACGACGAGGAGTCTGAAGGCGGCAAGAAGCCTTACGACCGCGACGAGCAAACCAAGCGCCTTCGCGAGGCAGAGCGTGTGCTTGAGCGCCTCGGCCGCGTAAACCCGCTTGCTCTCGAAGAGTTTGCCGCGCTCGAGCAACGCCACAAGTTCTTGACCGAGCAGCTTGCCGACCTCACCCAGACCCGCAAAGACTTGATGCAAATCATCGAGGATCTTGACGAGAAGATGAAGGTTATTTTCGAGGATGCCTTCAACGACACCCGCAAGGCGTTTGAAAAGGTGTTCCCAGTTCTGTTCCCTGGCGGTACCGGTTCGATTTTCTTGACCGATCCAGAGAACATGCTGACCACGGGCATCGAAGTAAACGTTCGCCCAGCCGGCAAGCGCATCGAGCGACTGAGCCTGCTTTCGGGCGGTGAGCGCTCACTTGCCGCGGTAGCCCTGCTAATCGCAATCTTCAAGGCGCGCCCTTCGCCCTTCTACGTCATGGACGAAGTCGAGGCTGCCCTCGACGATGCCAACCTCGGCCGTCTGCTGCAGATCTTCCAAGACCTGCGCACCGACTCGCAGCTCATCATCATCACCCACCAGAAGCGCACGATGGAAATCGCAGACGCGCTGTACGGTGTGTCGATGCGCCAGGACGGCGTCTCTGCGGTTGTGGGCCAGCGCGTGAAGGGCTCGGAGTCCTAATGGCGTCGTGGTCGCTGGGTAAGGCCCTCAAGTCGATTTTTCAGGGAAACACAAAGGACGACGACCAGCCACAGGACGTCCTCGATGTCGACGTCGCGGAATCGGTTGGGGATGCTGCAGTAGTCGACGCGACAGAAGTACCGGAGTCGATTGAGTCGACTTCGGCGGCCGCCCTCGCAGAGCCCGTCGCCGAGGTAGATCCTGCTCCTTCGGCACAGCCCGCCAGCGTGCCGCCGGAGACCAAAGCCGCTAAGACCCCCAAGGCTCCCCAAGCGCCCAAACCCCGCTCGCGCGCCGTTACCGACGCCGACTGGGACGAGCTCGAGGACACCCTGCTGTCGGCCGATTTTGGTCCCGACCTCACCGACTCGATCATCGCTGAAATCCGCGGTATTGCCGCACCGCTTCTGATGCTCGACACCAACGACTTCCAGCGCATCCTTGCCGAGGTGCTCGAGGCGCGCCTCGCTCGTCACGACTCGACCTTGAATCTGAAGAGCGAGTCGGGCGTCCCCGCCGTCGTTGTCGTCGTTGGTGTCAACGGTGTGGGCAAGACGACGACCATTGGCAAGTTTGCGAAATTCATCACCACTCGAGGCAAGAGCGTTGTCGTGGGTGCCGCTGACACCTTCCGTGCCGCTGCCGTGGATCAGTTGGCGACGTGGGCGGAACGCGGCGGAGCGAGCATCGTTCGTCCGCAGTCGGACGGCCAAGACCCTGCTGCGGTCGCCTATCAGACCGTCGAGGCGGCGATCCGTGACGGGCATGATGTTGCCATCGTGGACACCGCGGGGCGCCTGCACACGAAGTCGGGGCTGATGGACGAGCTGTCAAAGATCCGCCGCGTCATCGAAAAACTCGCCCCGATTTCCGAGGTGCTGTTGGTGCTCGATGCCACGACAGGCCAAAACGGGCTCTTGCAGGCGCAAGCCTTTGTCGAAACAGCCGGAGTAACCGGGCTTGTGTTGACAAAGCTCGACGGCAGCGCCCGTGCCGGTTTTGTGTTCTCGGTGCAAGAGCAGACCGGTTTGCCCGTCAAGCTGGTCGGTCAGGGCGAAGGCATCGACGACCTCACCGGTTTCACCCCTCACGTTTTCGTGCAGCAGCTGCTGGCCTAGCCCGATACCCTTGAGTTATGGCTCTTGTGCGCGCATTTTCCGGGGTTTCCCCTGTCGTTGATGACTCCGCTTGGTTGGCTCCTAACGCCACACTCGTGGGGGATGTGACCATTTCGGCCGAGGCTTCGGTCTTCTACGGTGCGGTGCTTCGCGGGGATGTGGGACGAATCGTCCTGGGCGAGGGATCCAACGTGCAGGACAATGTGGCCATTCACGTGGACCACGGCCAGCCCGCTCTGATTGGGCGCAACGTGTCCATCGGTCATGCCGCTGTCGTTCACGGTTGCACTATTGGGGATGATTGCCTGATCGGGATGAATTCGACGGTGCTGTCGGGTGCCGTCATTGGTGACATGTCCCTGGTGGCGGCAGGTGCTGTCGTGCTCGAGGGCACGATCGTCCCGCCCCGGTCGTTGGTCGCGGGTGTTCCCGCCAAGGTTCGCCGGGAATTGACCGACGACGAGGTCGACGCGATTCGCCGGAATGCCGAGGGCTACCGCGCCACCAAGTCCGAGCACGCTCGCAACGATTAGTCTGGACACATCATGGCAATGTTTGGGTCACTTTCTGAGCGTCTAACGTCGGCGCTGTCCAGCCTCCGCACCAAGGGCAAGCTGTCGCCCGCTGACGTCGATGGCACCGTCCGCGAGATTCGTCGCGCGCTGCTCGAAGCCGACGTCGCTCTGGATGTAGTCAAGGAATTTACCGGCAAGGTTCGTGACCGCGCCTTGGGTGACGACGTCAATCGCGCGCTGAACCCCGCCCAGCAGGTCGTGCAGATCGTGAACGAGGAACTGGTCGCCATCCTCGGTGGTGGAACCGCCGAGCTGGTGTTCAGCAAGAACCCGCCCACAATCATCATGCTGGCTGGCTTGCAGGGTTCGGGCAAGACCACCTTTGCGGGAAAGCTGGCGAAGCGACTCAAATCCGAGGGGCACACCCCTCTGCTCGTGGCCTGTGACCTGCAGCGCCCCAATGCTGTCACCCAGTTGACGGTCGTTGCGGAACAGGCCGGTGCCGCCATTTTTGCCCCCGAGCCGGGTAACGGCGTGGGTAACGCGGTGACAGTTGCCCGTGAATCGATTTCGTTTGCGAAGGCAAAGCAGTTCGACACGGTCATCATCGACACCGCCGGTCGACTCGGTGTGGACGAAGAGCTGATGCGCGAGGCACGCGCTGTGCGGGACACCGTTGATCCCGACAATGTGCTGTTCGTCCTCGATGCCATGATCGGTCAGGACGCTGTCGCTACGGCCCGAGCATTCCAGGACGGCGTCGATTTCACCGGCGTTGTGCTGTCGAAGCTTGATGGTGACGCCCGAGGCGGTGCCGCACTGTCGGTACGTGGCCTGACGGACCGCCCCATTCTGTTTGCGTCGACGGGCGAGGGGCTCGACGATCTCGAGCAGTTCCACCCCGACCGAATGGCCAG
>CALBMG010000060.1 GCA_937896185.1 uncultured Microbacteriaceae bacterium
GTCAGGTTGCCGTTGTGGACGAGGATGATGCCATAGGGGGCGTTCACATAGAACGGCTGCGCTTCTTCCTCGTTCGATGCGGTGCCGCGGGTGGCGTAACGCACATGGCCCAAACCCATGGTGCCCAAAAGGCCACGCATGTCGCGGGTGCGGAATGCTTCGCGAACTTGACCTTTGGCTTTGCGCTGGTGGATTACCCGGCCCTCGCAGGTGGCGATACCGGTGGAATCCTGACCGCGGTGCTGTAACAGTGCCAGTGCATCGTAAACCTGCTGGTTTGCTGCTGTCGTCGAGACCAAACCCACAATGCCGCACATGTCGCAGGCTTCTCCTTCGCGGTAAACGCCACGATTGGCGTTCCTCTAGTCTTTCACACTTCTGCGATTTGCGCGGATGAGCATTCGCTAAACTGAGCGGGTGACGGCGAAAAATTCTTATGCACAAGCTGGTGTCGATACCGAGGCGGGCGATGTTGCCGTCGAGCTGATGAAAGCATCGGTAAAGGCCACGCACGGCCCCGAAGTTTTGGGCGGCGTCGGTGGTTTCGCCGGCATGTTCGACGCATCCGCGCTAAAGGAATACCGCAAGCCTCTGCTGGCCACATCGACCGACGGTGTCGGCACAAAGGTTGCGATCGCCCAGGCGCTGGACATTCACCACACCATCGGCCAAGACCTCGTCGCAATGGTCGTCGACGACATCGTGGTCGTGGGCGCTAAGCCCCTGTTCATGACCGACTACATTGCCTGCGGCAAGCTCGTGCCCGAACGCATCGCATCCATCGTCGACGGAATTGCCCGCGCATGCGCCGAAACTGGCACGGCGTTGGTCGGCGGCGAAACAGCCGAACACCCCGGCCTTCTGGGCGCTGACGACTACGACGTCGCAGGTGCCGCAGTCGGTGTCGTCGAAGCCGACGAAATGTTGGGCGCACACCGTGTGCAACACGGCGACGTCGTTATCGCGATGGCATCGAGCGGCCTGCACTCGAACGGTTTCTCACTGGTCCGCCACATCATTGCCGGACGAGGCGTCGCCTATGACTCCACCGTCGCCGAATTCGATCGCGTCCTGGGTGAAGAACTGCTCGAACCCACAAGGCTCTACACCGCACCGATCCTGGACACCCTCGCCGCCCACCCGGGTGCGATTCACTCACTGTCGCACGTGACCGGTGGCGGAATTGCCGCAAACCTTGCCCGTGTCCTGCCCGATGGCGTCTGGGTTGATGTCGACCGTTCCACCTGGTTGCCGCCACAAGTTTTCCGGGTGCTGATGGACTGGGCGGGCGACAGCCTCGAGTCCACCGAAGAAACCTGGAACCTGGGAATTGGCATGTTCGCTGTTGTCGCCCAAGAATCCGCCAGCACCCTGACCCGTGAGTGGACCGCTGCGGGAATTGACTCGTGGGTTGTGGGCACTATCTCGGACACGCCCCGTGATCTGGCCGGTTTTGTTCGCGGCGCCAAGGGCGTCGATGGCGGGGCAGTGCGTCTCGTCGGTTCCTACGCCCACTAAACGACAAACGAATAGCCACGGTTTCCCGTGGCTATTCGTGGACACTGTCGACTATTTGTCGTCGTCCTCGTCCTCGTCGTCATCCGTTTCGAGGTATTCCGACCATTTTTCGAGGTCCTCTTCGAGGCGAGGGTTACCTCCGAGCTCGCGCTCAAGGCTGCCCAGGTCAGTGTCGGGGCTGAAGTATTTCAGCTCGCGCGCAACCTTTGTGTGCTTGGCTTTCTGCCGTCCACGTCCCATGAAGGACCCCCTCAATCGGCTGTGATGGTGTCATGTTCACCTGTGAACAGATCCACAGCGTACGAATCAGAGGTTCAGTTTATCACGCACCGATGGCCAGCATGACGGCATATGCACCGAGCAGTGCACAGACCGTGCCGCCTCCGACGTGCACCACCAGCAGGATTGCGGCCCGACCCCATTTCCGGGCCCGCGCATCTCGGACACACGCGACCATGAGTGTCGAAAAAGTTGTGAGGCCGCCCGTGAACGCGACGAGCCCCGCGACGACAACGGAAGGCAGGCCAGGGGACACTGCGTAGAAAACCCCGAGGGCGAAACTGCCGGCCAAGTTCACTGATAACAGTGCTGCAGCGGCACGGGATTCGCCCCATGCACGGAATGTCCCCCACCGAGTCAGTGCACCGGTAGCACCCCCCAGTGCAATCGAGGGAGCGAGCAACCAGAATTCGACAAAATTCACGAGGCGTGCCTCGAATCGCGAACCGCTTCACCGGCACGGGCTCCCGCCCATGCGACAACGACTCCACCAGCGATGCTGCCCGCCACGTACACCCACAGTTCGGAAGCGAAATCCGAGGGGGTGAAGGCGATGAAACCGCTGAGTGCGGAGAGTGTGGTGAAGGTGCCCAAGAATCCCGTGGTCAGTCCCTGTCTGAACCATTCCGGAGTTGTCGGGCCCAGAGTGGCTGTGGCGAATCCGAGTGCGCCCGCGCCGGCAATATTGGCGACGATGACGCCGTCAATACCGGGAAGCGCGAGGGACATCATCATCACGTTCAACGCTTCGCGACCCAACGCCCCCAACACGGCACCCACTGCGATGGCGGCGCCGACTCGGACGTTGTGATTCATGTTTCCACTGTACGGCGCGTTCCCTGTGTGCCGTCGTCACTGTCGTCGACGACACCCGCTTTCGCGGCGAATGCGGGGCTGTGGCGCTGGTGGCACAATACAGATATATCGAACCGTCACAGGGGGCAGCATGTCAGCAGAAACCGCACAACAGCATCACCACGATCATTCCGCCGAGGTCATCGAGCGGTGGGGTCAGAAGGCGTATGACATTGCGAATTCGTGGTGGTCTGGTTTGGATGCTTCCGCCCGCAATGATTTTCTGCGCGAGAGCAGCGATTTGTCGGCTGCGTGGATTCAGGCGGCTGCAACTGTGGCTGTCGACAGCGACGAGGCGCGCGCCTTGGTGTTGCGCCACTCGCAGTGGATCACCCGCGCGTGGGGTGGCGTGGAACCGACCCGCGAACAGTTGGTGGGTTTGGGCGACATGTATGTGGCGGACGAGCGGTTTGCGGCGAACTATGGCGGTGACGAGGGCGCGCGGTTTGTGCGTGATGCCCTGGCGTTGCACGCCTGACGGTCGAAGCCTGAGCTCGCGCGGAATCGACCGCATTGTGACACTTAGTGTCTTCTTAGATTCCCGTAGTACTCTGGGAGGTCGATAGAAAGGCCGGTCATGCACCTGCTCTCACGTTTCTCGCTTCGTAACCGCGCACTGATTGCTCTGGTCACCATCGTCGTCGCCATTTTTGGTGGAATCTCGATGACCCTGCTCAAACAAGAACTGATCCCCTCGGTATCGTTCCCGCAGCTGGTCGTCGTCACCAACTATCCCGGCGCCTCGCCCATCGTCGTCGAAAACGAGGTGTCGACCCCCATCGAAACGGCAATCCAATCCGTGCCCGGGCTGGAAACCACCACCTCGACCTCGCAGACCGGAGTATCCCAGGTCAGCGCATCATTCACCTACGGCACCAACCTGGAAACAGCGGAACAAAAAGTTCAGGTCGCCATCAACCGCATCGTGAACGCACTGCCCGCCGACGTGCAACCCCAGATCATCGCCGGCTCGTTCGGGGATATCCCCGTGATGCAGATCGCCGTCACCAGCGAACAAACCCAGGACAAACTCAAGGCCGCACTCGACACCATCGCCTCGAAAGAGTTGAACGATATCGACGGTGTACGCGAAGTCACCATTATCGGAGCGACCGGCCAACACATCGAAATCATCCCCAACGCCTCGAAGCTCGAGGACCTGGGTCTGACAAACCAGAACATCAGCGATGCACTTCGCGCCAGCGGAATCCGCATGGGCGCGGGCACCGTTACCGATGACGGCGCAGAACGCAGCGTAGTCGCCGGCGTGCCGCTGGAATCCGTCGATGAAATTCGCGAGGTCCCGCTCACCATCCCCGGAACCGCCAACCCGATGACGGGCACCGTGGACGTGACCACCGTCGGCGAGGTCGCAAAGGTTGTCATCGCCAGCGACGCCGTCACCAGTGTTTCGCGCGTCAACGGCAAACCGGCCCTGACCATGGCCATCACGAAAACCGCAGACGCAAACACCGTCGATGTCGCACGCGATATTCGCGCCGCTCTGCCCGCCATCAGCGAGTTGCTGGGAACTGACACCGAACTGACCATCGTGTTCGACCAGGCACCATTCATCGAAAGCTCGATCGAATCCCTGACCACCGAAGGCATGTTGGGGCTCGCATTCGCGATCCTCATCATCCTGGTGTTTCTGTGGTCGGTGCGGTCCACACTGGTCACCGCAATCTCGATCCCCGCCTCGGTGCTGTTGACCTTTATCGGAATGTGGGCGAGCGATTACACCCTCAACATCCTCACCATCGGCGCTGTCACGATTTCGATCGGACGAGTCGTCGATGACTCGATCGTGGTCGTCGAAAACATCAAACGACACCTCGCGTTGGGCGAAGAACGCACCGCCGCAATCCTCACCGGTGTTCGCGAAGTTGCGACCGCCGTGACCGCATCGACCGTCACCACGGTTGCCGTGTTCCTGCCGCTGGCCTTCGTCGCCGGCATCACCGGCGAACTGTTCAAGCCCTTTGCGCTCACCGTGACCATCGCATTGTTGGCATCCTTGTTCGTATCGCTGACCATCGTGCCCGTGCTGTCGTACTGGTTCCTGCCCGCAAACAACAAGAGCATCGACACTGAAACCGGCGAAGAAAAACTGGGCCGCCTGCAGCGCGGTTACCGCCCCGTCGTCGGATGGACCATCAAGCACCCGCTGGCCACCGTCATGATCGCGATCCTGACACTGGGCGGCACCGTCGCACTGGTGCCCTCAATGAAGACCAACTTTGTGGGCAGCAGCGGACAAAACACGCTGGCAATTCGCCACTCGACCCCCGCAGGGCTGACCCTGGCAGAACGCGTCGAGGCCGCACAGACCGTCGAAGACGAACTTCTGGCGATGGACGGTGTCGACATCGTGCAGACATCGGTCGGAAGCGGGAACAGCTTCAGTGCACTGTTCGGTTCGTCGTCCGACATCACCTATTCGGTGACTCTGGACGAAACGGTGGATGTGGACGAAACGCAGGCCGCCATCACCGCCGAACTTGACAGCCTCAGCGACATCGGCACCCTCACCGTCGCATCGGGCGGTGGCGGATTCGGATCCACCACCATCGACATCACCGTGAAGGCGCCCAGCGAAAAGACCCTCAACACCGTGACCACAGAAATTCAGGCAGCAATCACGGACTCCGGTGCAGCGCAGGAAATCGCCTCCTCGCTGTCCGAAACCCAGGACTACATTGCCATCGCAGTGAAGCGTGAAACGGCTGCGGAATTCGGACTGAGCGAAGCCGCCGTATCGTCGACGATCGCCGGGGTCCTGGCACCCAACTCGATCGCCAAGGTCATCATCGACGACGTCACCATGCAGGTGTTTGTCGAAACCCAGAACGCACCCGAAACACTGGCAGAACTGAAGAACTACGAACTGGTCACCCCGCTGGGCCAGACAGTCACAGTGTCCGACATCGCAACCGTCAGCACAAAGACCACGGCCGCGAAGCGCACCACCGAACGAGGTGTGCTGTCGTCGACTCTGGAAATCACCCCCGCGAGTGACAACCTGACCGAAGCAACCACCGACGTCACCGCAGCCCTCGACTCGGTCACCCTTCCCTCGGGAACCACGGCCACCGTCGCCGGTGTCGCCAAGGACCAGGCCGAGTCGGCCAACCAGGCCCCCTGGGAATCGCTTTTAACCAACCGCTTTGCTCGCCCACCGATCGACACCGACGAGGGTGGCCTGTGGGCCATGATGGACCGTGAGGAAACACGCCTGCGCCGCAGCTCGCAGGTGGTGCGTGATGCCCGGCTGCAAGACTATCTGCGCGATATGGTGTGCCGCCTGGTGGGTGATCATTGCCCGGACATCCGTGTGCATGTGGTGCGCACCCCCTTCTTCAATGCCACGATGGCACCCAATGGCATGATGCAGATCTGGAGTGGCCTGCTTCTGCGTGTGGACAACGAAGCTCAACTGGCCGCCGTGATTGGCCATGAAATCGGCCACTATCTGGAGCGGCATTCGCTTGAACGGCTGCGTGACTTGAAATCACGCACAGCCTTTGGCCAGTTCATGGGCATGTTCGGGGCTTTGGGTGCACTGGCGCAGATGGGCGTACTTGCCGGGGCATTTTCTTTTTCGCGGGAGCACGAAACACGCGCCGACATACTGGGCATGCGTTTGCTCAAACGGGCGGGTTACCGCGCCCAGGAGGCGGCGCAGGTCTGGGACAACCTGCTGGGTGAGCTGCAAATTCGCGGGGGCGCCGATGTCGGTCAGCGCAGCCCCATGATGGCCACCCACCCGCCTGTGGCCACACGGCGCGACGATTTGCTCAAACTCGCAGGCGATGACTCCGGCGTAACCCACGCCGAACCTCTCGCACAGATGCTTGTACCGCACCGACTGGCATGGA
>CALBMG010000061.1 GCA_937896185.1 uncultured Microbacteriaceae bacterium
CGACGCTCTTCCGATCTTGTCCGCAAACATCGCGTTGATGTCTGCCGCGCGGTCTTTGTCCTGCCCGGCAAGATAGCCGTAGCGGTTCAAGACATGCGGCGCCCGTTTGGGCTTCAGACCCATTGCGATGATGGCTTCTTCAACCAACTGGATCTGGAACGGCTCGTCACTGGCCGACGCCGGATACCTCGTCGTGAAACGTGGACGCTACGGCGGCACGTTCATCGCCGACAGCATTCCCGCTGGACCCGTGGTCCTGGGCCGCGATGGCGAACTCTTGGCCAGGCCCCATTTCACGACCGACGAAATTCTCGACGTCCTCGTCTACCGTGACGTTGTCGAGGCGGGCGCCGCGTATCACGCCGCGACCCGCGAGCTCAGCGGAGAATCCCGCGAAATGTTGTGGGCCGCCCACACCGAAACTAACGAGGCCGGCGAGGACGACTATCGCCGACTCGACTCCCGGCTTCACCTGCTGATTGCCGAACTGTCCGGATCCGCGACACTGGTCAACGGTGTCGCCCAATCCCGCATGCGCGTCAACGAACTGTTAAACGAATTCCCGTTACTGTCACCCAACATCGCGCACTCCAATGCCCAGCACGCCGAAATCGTCATGGCCATTCTCACGGGCAATGCCGCCGCCGCGGCCGACGCCATGCGCGCCCACGTGTCCGGCTCCGCCTCTCTGATTCGCGGCTTCCTGGCCTGACCGCGCTCGCCACTATCCCTAGGATGGTGAAAAGCAAGGATGGAAAACCCATGAGCATCACCGATTCACGTCGCAACAAGCTGGCCGTTCTGGCCCTGTTCGCGATCACTGCATTTTGGGGTGCATCGTTCGTTCTGATGGAAGACGCCATCACCCTGCAGCCGGTGCCCGACTTCCTCGCCACCCGATTCGTGCTCGCAGCCGCCATCCTTATCGCGATTCGCCCGAAAACTGTCCTGCTGTTCACGAAACGCATGTGGATCACCGGCGGTATCACCGGCCTGTTCCTCGCATTCGGGTACGTCACCCAAACCATTGGACTGGATTACTCCACCGCCGCAATCACAGGGTTCCTCACCGGGCTCTATGTGGTTCTCACACCAGTGCTGGCCTGGTTGTTGTTCCGTCAAAAGCTCAACGGCAAACTTCTGTTCGCCGCATGTCTGGCACTGGTGGGGCTGGGAACAATCGCGTTGACCCCCACCGGGGTGGGCACCGGCGAGATCTGGGTCATCGTCAGCGCACTGCTCTTTGCCCTGCATATCGTGGCACTCGGAAAATGGAGCCCCGGCGCCGACACTTACGCCCTCACCACCATGCAACTGATTGTGACCGCGTTCGTCACCAGCGCCCTCGCCGCAACCGACGGCTATCAGGCCCCGCCCGAGCCGAGCGTGTGGATAGCCGTCATCATCACTGCCGTGTTCGCCACCGCCATCGGATTCATGTTGCAGACCTGGGCGCAGGCTCACATGGATGCGTCACGTGTGGCCATCATCCTCACCGCCGAGGTTCCCTGGGCTGCCAGCCTCGCCGTGCTGTCCGGACAGGAAACGTTGGGAGTTCGCACCCTGATCGGTGGCCTGATTATGTTCAGTGCCATGCTCATCGTCGAATGGCCCAGCAAACGCAAACCTCAACCGGGTGAAATTCAACCAGTTCACCCCGCCGGGCACTTCGAATAACGAGACCCTTTACTTTCACCAGAGCACGGATTACTCTGGGCTCACAGCACTCCACCGCGAATCCTGCTCGGCGCAACCACTGTCGAGGATACGACCCCCACACACCCCGGGGTCGCCCAAGTCCTTTAACAGAATGGTTGACACCATGAATTATCGCTATCGCGCTTTTCACCACGCCGACACGGATGCTGTACTGCAGCTGTGGGACGAAGTCCGCGCCGCCGGCCACGAACCCGTGTACTCGCTCGCCGAAGTGCTGGGCTCCTGCGAAAAAGACCACGCCGTTGTCGCGTACGACGAATCGGGAATCGTCGGAATTGCGGTGGGTCGAGCCGCTCACGAGCAAGGCTGGATTGTATTTTTTGCCGTCAGCCACAGAAACCAGTCCCGCGGTGTCGGGCGGACACTGCTGGCGAACCTCGAAGAATCGATGGCACAGGGTGGCTTGACCAAAATTTCGGTGCTGGTCAACGATAGCCAATCTCAAACCGGCGTACTCGAGAAATCCGGATTCTCTCGATTACGGCATTTGAATTATTTTGAACGCGAAATACCCCTCGGGGAAAAAGAACGTACCGTGCTCTCGGATGTTGGTGGGCGCATGCTTCCACGCAACCTGTGGGACGGTATCGCGGGAATGGGTGTTGAAAAACAAATTCTCGAACGCAGACTGGTTCTTCCGCTCGCACAACCACAATTGGCCACACAATTCGGTGTTCGCCCACCCCAAGCAATCATGCTATTCGGGCCTCCCGGTACAGGAAAAACGACGTTTGCAACCGCAATCGCGTCTCGACTGAACTGGCCGTTCGTCGAAATCTTTGCATCGCGGCTCGCAGGTGAACCCGGGGGCATCGCCAACGGTTTACGGGAAACGTTCACCAAAGTTTCCGAACTCGACAACGTTGTCGTGTTCATTGACGAAGTAGAAGAAATCGCGTCACATCGAGCCGGTGACCCA
>CALBMG010000062.1 GCA_937896185.1 uncultured Microbacteriaceae bacterium
GCGCTGGTATGACTCGTACGCAGCGGTCGACGAGGCGCGCACTTCTGCATCGACGAGTTCGTACTGTTCGGGTGTGCCGGGGATGAATTCGTAGTGACCGGTTTTTCCGATCTGTACGAGGTTGCGGTCCTGGTTGGGCACATAGAAAACAGGGCGGAGTTCCCGGTAGCGTCCGCTTTCTTCGTTGTACGAGGCCATGCGGTGTCGCATGAATTCGCGGAAGACAAAAATGGGGGCCTGCACATAGAAGGTCATCGAGTTGTGCTCGAACGGTGAACCGTGGCGGTCACGCATCAAATAGTTGATGAGGCCCTTATCGCGAGCGCCGGCTTCGTCGTTTGCGCCGTCGAGTGACTGTTCTCCCTGGGTGGAAACACGGGCGGCGAACAGAACGTCAGAGTCCTGAGCTGCGGCACGCACGAGTTCGACGGTGACATCGCTGCGGAAAATAGGTTCGCTCATGGGTGCAAGCCTATCGAACATCCCAGGTTGGGACTATTTGTTGTGTTGTGCGCGGCTGCCATCGCGTGACGATGGCATGCCCCGACGCGTGCGCATCTCCCTTGCTGTGTGGCCTTCGTAACAGTCCGCAATGTAACCGCATTGTTCACGGTTTTTACGTACCGTTGTCGTATGAACACCACGCTGACCGTACTTGCACTTGTCGCCGCTGCGACTGTGCTGGGTCTGTTGTGGAAGCGCACCCAGGGCCGCGTATCAAAGCCGGCCTCGTCGTCGGTTATTCCGCAGGAGTTTGTCACTCCGGGCGCCACCACTCTGTTGCAGTTCACCACCGAAATGTGCGGCCCTTGTGCAGCCTTGAAGCCCCAGTTGGCCAAATTGGCGCTATATCGTTCCGATATTGCACACCGTGAGGTCGACGCACTGGAACACCTCGATTTGGCGTCACGTTTGAACATTCGCTCGACGCCGACGACTCTGATTGTGACGGACAATGGTGAGGTCGTGGGCCGCATCAATGGTGTCGCACCGGCACGTGTCTTCCTTGACGCCATCGATGGCGCTCACTCAACCGCAGCCTAGGAGGCCCGCATGAACGCACACACCCCCAGCGGAATTGACCCCCGCGGACCCCGCTTTGGCGCAACCATCACCTCGGTGTTGTTGCTGATCGTGGTGGCCACCGGGTTGGACTCGGCGGGAATCGTCGGCACCCTCGCCGAGCGGATCGGGCAGTTCCCGTTCCTGCTTCTCGTCGTCATCACGGTGCTGTTCGGATGGGGAGCCGTCGCCGGGGTGTCCCGTCACCCGTACGGGGTGGCCTTTAAGAAGTTCGTGCGCCCCCGCCTCTCGTCACCCGAGTTCCTTGAGAGCCCTGCTGGACCCACGTTCGCCCAGGCCGTTGGTTTTATCGTGGCCGCGACCGGTGTGATCCTGCACATTGCCGGCGTGCCTTTCGGACTGGTCGGCGCTGCATCGGCAGCATTCATTGCCGCTTTCCTCAATGCGTTTTTTGGGTACTGCCTCGGTTGCGAAATCTATTTGACATTCGCGAAGCGCGGAATCACGTTCGGTCTGGACAAGCGTTTCGGGGGAACAGTCACCCCCGAGTCCGACCCACAGATTTAGAACAGCGAATCACAGAGCGCAACACGTTCCTCCTGTCGGAGATCGTCCGCCACAATTCGCCGCCAACCTCCCCTATCGTGTAATCCAAGGGGAGGTTGTCGCATGTCTACACCGAATCAGGGCCGCACCGCCGTCATTGCCGGTGCCACAGGTTTCATCGCCACAGCAGTTGCAACACAGTTACGCGCCGAGGGGTGGAACGTAATTCGCTTGGTGCGCCGTGCGCCGCTGGGCGCTAACGAAGTTCAGTGGAACCCGGCGACCGGTGAATTGGACCCCAGCGTGCTGTCCGGAGTTGATGCCGTGATCAACATGGCGGGCGCCTCGATTGGCAAAATGCCGTGGACGGCCGCTTGGAAGCGCGAAATCATGGATTCGCGTGTGCAGACCACGGGAACCCTGGCTCGGGCAATGGCCTCAGCCGAGGTCCCTCCCACCGTTTTTCTCAGCGCATCGGGTACTGGGTCCTATGGCAACCGTGGGGACGAAGGACTGGACGAAAGTTCGGAACGCTCGGCTGGCTACCTTGCCGACGTCGTTGTCGCGTGGGAAGCCGCGGCCCAGCCAGCGATTGATGCGGGAGTTCGCACCGTATTTTTGCGCACCGGTATCGTCTTGGGCGATGGTGGGGCGCTGAGCCCGCTGCGTCTCGCCACCCAACTCGGTGCTGCCGCACGTGTGGGCCGGGGTTCGCAGTGGTGGCCCTGGATTTCCATGACCGACGAGGTTCGCGCCATCGTCCACCTGATCGACTCAAAAATTGCGGGACCCGTGAACCTGGTGGGGCCCACACCGGCGACGAGCGAGACCATCACCCGCGCCTTGGCTCGTTCGATGAAACGCCCGCACCTCTTTGTGATTCCCGAATTTGTTGTCCGCGCCTGTTTCGGCGAGGGCGGGATTGAACTTCTGTTGTGGTCGCAAAAAGTGTCGCCCTCGGCGCTGCTAGCCGACGGTTTCGAATTCACCCACACGACCGCGGCCGCAGCATTGGATTCGCTGTAACCGCAGTTGCCGGCCTTACGAACGCTCAGCGGCGGGGAAAACTCCGAACACAAAACGAATCATCGACCCCAGCCCCGCGAAACGGCCGGGGTCACGCGCGACAAACACCGCGCGAACGGGAATGGCCAACAGCGGTCCGAAAACTCGGGTAAAGATGATGGACCGCGCCCGCGCATCGGCTAGCGAACGGTAGCGTGACCCCGACGATTCGGTCGGGTGCATCGCAACCGTGATGGGGTGGAATTCACACAGCAGGCCGGACTTCGCCGCGTCAGCGATCAGGATGTACTCGTCACCCAGATAGTTGGTGGCCCCTGCACCGAATTCTTCGTCGAACCCGACATGTGCGGCACGGAACAGGGCGGGGCGTACGAGCATTTCATAGGTCGCGGCTTTTGCCGAGTTCCACCGGGAGAGACGCTCGATTGTCTCGGGGTAACGCTTACGCAGTGCGCCGGTTTCATCGACGCCTCGACCTAACAGCAGCGCCAGTTCTGGGCGTGCGTCGAACTGGGCCAGCGCCGAATCAAGCCCGGCCATGTCCCACACGATGTCGTCATCGCCGAAAACCAGTACATCACCCTGGGCTCGACGCAACACTTCATTGCGACTCTTGGTGACACCGTAGGAGTCGATGACCACGAGGGTGACATCGCTGCGGACAGGCGGGTTCACCGGCTGCCCTTGGACCACAATGAGGATGTCAATGTCGTCGCGTTGTGCTGGCAACTGAATATTTGCGACACGGTCCCCCAACGTGGAGTACCCGATGGTGAGTCGCGACGTCGTCATGGCATTAACCCTGCGGTGTGCGCAGTCGCTTAGCGCTTCTCGCCGACAACAGAGATTGCTCGGGCGACAGCGGCCTCGATTTCGTCCTTGACTGCGTCGGATACGACGTCGTCACGTTCGATGCTGGCAAACGAGAAGTTCGTGAGGTTCAGCGGGACCACTGCGGGGTTGATGGGGTCGAGACCGACGCCCTGCGAGTAGTCACTGTACTTGATGCCCGAACCGTGAACCGCATCCTCGAAACCTTCGAAAGTGACCAGAGACACGGGGATTCCGTACGACTGGCACACGATGAACACGTGCATCGCGCTGGTGACCACACGGTCATACTGGGCCATCTCGACGATGAACGACGTGATGTCGGCCGGGTTCGAGCGATAGATCGACAGTTCGTCAAAGTGCTCGGGAACGGTCACTGGGATTCGTGCGTGGGTGAAGTGGCGGATGAACGCAGTGCGGCCGTTGGTCGACGCACGGTCGACGGGCACAATGCGCGACATGATGGCACCGGGATCACCAAACGATTCCACGTCGGGGCCTCCGCAGTCCTTCACCAGATGAGCGGTGATAGGGCCACGGACGGAAACATAGGTGGCCTTGGGATGCAGGTCAACGTCGTTGCTCGAGATACCGGTTCCCAGTACGACCGATGAAGGCTTGATGAAGCGACCGATCGAACCGAGCGCAATGATGTGCCGTTCCGAGCTGGGTGCCGTGGGTGGCTGGTAGGTGATTCGCGCATCGGTGTAGTTGCCCAAGATCATGGGGCTCAACCAGTCGCCAAAGTTTCCGGGGAAGGGGCGTGCCCACCACACGAGAGGGATGGTTTCGTTCGAGTCACGAGCGGAGTACGAGGCAAAGCTGCGAGCAGCCTCGATGGTGGCGCGTTCTTCCTGCGAGGGGACACCGGTGGTCGACAGTTCGGCGGCACAGGTTTCCAGAACCTCGATCTTGCCTTCGAAACCTGCCTTGAGAACACGCTTGGTCAGATTGATGCGAGCGGGGTCGCCACCGTTCGAGCTGGTGGTCAACACACCCGTGATGCCCACACGGTCTGCGATGCTGACGATTTGGCGGGACATCGAGTCGGGCATGCGCGACAACGCCTTTTTGCCCAGGTTGATGATGCGCTTCTTCAGTGGCTGACGGGCGTTCGAGGTGTGCTGGACAACCTTGCCCTTGAATTCGTCAACGTTGCCGCTGGAGCCGAACACAAAGAATGCCTCGCGGTCGATCGAGGGGTCACCCTTTCCCACTACACAGGCTGACGGGACCAGCTGGAAGGTCAACGAATCAGCGGTGGCACGCCATGCGTCCTCAAAGAAATAGTCGTCGGTGGCCTTGATCGTCGAGACCTTCTCCATCGCGGCGGCTTCTGAAATCATGCGGCGGGCCTGAGGCGTCGCGGCCACACCCCAGAAGCAGGGCTCCCAGAAACGGGTTCGGTTGCCGTACCCGATGGTCAGAGCGGAACCGAATCCGCGCTGGAATCCGATGATGTCTGCACTGGATTCGCGCACAAAGTCGGGCAACGACAGCAGACGGCAGTCCACATCAATCCAGAACACGCGCGAGTCGGGGAAACGTTCACACACCGAGTCGAGGAATGGCACTTTCTTGCGGCACAGGTCGGCCCAGTCCTGGCCTGGTTCCTTGACGATTTCTTCCAACACATAGTCGACACCCAGTTTTTCGAGGTCGGCACGCAGCGCCTCGGCTTCGGAGCGGTAATACTCGTCGTCGGTGTAGAACGAGCACACGACAATGTTGGTCATAGTAAATCCTTCACTTCGATGGCTGCTGGGCGCATCGAGCCTGTGGTGTCGTTTTAGTTTACGGCGTGGGGTGATTCGGGCCTGTATTTTCCGAGGCTAGGCCGCGGATCCGCTGCGGGCAGCACGAGCAGCGGCGAGCGCCGCGGGGTGACCGCGATGCACGAACACGCCCTTCCAGAATCCGAGCCCCCACGAGAAATGCATGGTGGGCAGTACGGCCAGCAGCGCGAGTCGGGTTCGGATGTCCACACCGGTTGCTGTGGCGACACTGGCCACAATTGCTGTGGCATACATCGCGAGCGGAACGAGAGGCCACCAGTGTCCGACACCGAGTGCGAGCGCCGCGCCACCGACGGCCGCCGCAACAACTGCGGGCGCGGCAAGGTATCGCAACCTCACGCGACCCGGTGATGACAGCGTGATGAATGCACGGAACATTCCGGTATCGACGAGCTGTTTCGCCAGCGCCCGGAACGTTGAGCGGGGGTAATAGCCGACACGCAACTCGGGGTCGAACCACACGGTGTGGCCGGATTCGCGCAGTCGCGCGTTGAGTTCCCAGTCTTGGCCTCGGGTCATCGCCTCGTTGAAGCCGCCCACCTCGACCAGTGAATCACGCCGGAAACATCCCAGATACACCGTGTCAACGGGCCCGGGTTCCCCGCCCACGTGGAAGGCTCCACCACCCAATCCGATTCGGTTGCCGTAGGCCCACGCCACAGCACGCTGGATCAGGCTCGTTCCTTTGGCGACCATGACACCGCCCACATTGGCCGCGCCTGTCGACCGCAAAGTGTCGAGCGCACGGCGGGCATATCCGTCACTCAATTCCGAGTGAGCATCCACACGGATAACAAATTCGGCATCGGTGGCATTGAACGCAAGGTTGAGCGCAGGAGGGGTCGTGCCTCGAGGGTTCTCAAGAACGGTGATGGGGAATTCCGACGCAAGCTGGTCGGCAACCTCGCGGGTCGCATCGGTCGACGGGCCTACCGCGAGAACAATTTTGGTGCCCTCGGGATTGTCTTGGGCAAAAATGCTCTGCACTGCGGTGCGCAAGTAGGTGGCGTCGTTGCGCACCGGCATGATGTAGGCCAGCTCGGGTCGTGAGGTTCCCGCGCCGGATCGTGGTGACGTCGTGGCCACGGTTCAGGCCTCGGACTTCGCGGCCGCTATCGCCTTGCGCACCTCGCGGCGGGCTTCGGCACGGGTCCCCACAGCATCGATGATCAGCGCACGTCGCAGAATGCTGCGCCAGTCATCGCCGGTCGGTGCGGAATCCAGCGCGGCCTGCACGGCCACGGAATCACGGCGGTTCACGATGGGTACCTGCGGCAACTCTCCGCCCTCGGCACGCAACCGTGCATGCAGCCGCGCTGCGTCCCGGCCGAATCGCAGTTCGCGAACCAGCGACCACACTCCGATAGCGGGGGCAACGAACAGGGCAATACCGAACGTGAACGTGAACGGATCCGCGGTTGTCACCAACAGTGCAGCCATGTACACGGCGAAACCGATGTACACGAGCAGCAGTGCCGACACAAAAGCGACACCCGCGATGGTGCGCACGCGACGAGCGGTGGACTGTTCCACAGGGTGCGCTGCGCCAGTCATCGACTGATACCCAGCACTCGGTCGAGCCCCACCGTCACACCGGGCTGCGCGGCGTCCGCCACATACTTCAGCGTGGCGGCGATGCCGGCGTCGTACGAATCCCGCGACAAAGTGGTGTGCGTAATGGACACAGTTTCACCGTTGCCCGCAAACACGACCTCCTGCTGTGCAAGTATTCCCGGCAGTCGAAGCGAGTGCACCGGCACTCCGGCAACCAGCTGACCGCGAGCGGGTTGAGCCGACAGATCGGAATCGGGCAGCACGGTGTGCGCGCCACGGCGCTCGCTGATGACCTCGGCGGTGCGGATTGCCGTCCCCGACGGTGAGTCCACCTTGTTGATGTGGTGCGCTTCCATGATTTCGACACCGGGAATGTGTTCGGCGACAATGCCCGCAATATGGGTCGAAATCGTCGAACCCAGCGAGAAATTCGGAATAATCACGACGGTGTCGTCGGCCGAGATTTCGGCCCGCAACGCGTCGATACGGCCAGAATCCCACCCACTGGTGCCCACAATCACGCGGGCTCCGTGTCGCAGAGCTTCGCGCACCACCTGGTGCGACACATCGTGACGGGTCACATCGACGACTACGTCCGCGTCCGCCAGTGCGTTCAACGAGTCGGCAGAACCCAGTCGGGCCACGACCTCAAAGTCTGGCAATGATTCCACCACTCGACACACCTGGGAACCCAGGCGGCCAGAAGCACCTACAACTGCAACGCGTGTCATACCTCCAGCGTAATTCCCCACAGCGGTCTTTCGGACCTTTTCGGGGGCGAATAACACAGCGCCGGGAACGGTGCCGCTCGTCTAGGCCAGGCTGAGGAACAACTTCTCGATGTCGTCGACTGTCAAACCGTCCGAGGATTCACCATCGGTCTGGCATTCACGCATCGCGGTGGCCAGCACTGTGAATGCGGCCTTGTCGAGCGCACCGGACACTGCGGACAACTGGGTGACGACGGCGCGGCAATCCTTGCCCTCTTCCACAGCGGTGATTACGCTGGCCAGCTGACCCTGCGCACGGCGCAAACGGTTGATGATCTTGCGCTGCGCCTCGGCGGCCTCGGCCTTGGTTACATCCATGTCCACTCCTATGCCCTCGCGGCTTCCATCGCCGCCATACCCTGGTGGTACGTCAAACATCCTCCATCGAGATTAGCAACCTCGATGCCGTGTGCGTGCAGGATGGCGGCCGCAGTGTGCCCGCGCTGCCCCACCCGGCAGTGCACGATGACGCGTTTGCCGGTGAGTTCGTGTGCACGGTCACGCAACGATTCGAGGTTCATGAGGATCGAATCCTCGATTGCGCGGGTTTCGTGTTCGTCTTCGGTGCGCACGTCGACGAGCACCCAGCCTTCGGCGATTCGGTCGGCGACCTCGTGCCATTGCACGGACTTTTCACCGTCGGCACGGTTCTCGTTGACGTAACCCAGCATGTTGACGGGGTCCTTGGCGCTGGCGAATTGCGGCGCATAGGACAGTTCGAGGTCAGCAAGGTCGGTGGCTGTGAGCCCGCCCGCCATCGCCGTGGCGATCACGTCGATGCGCTTGTCGACGCCTTCTTCACCCACACCCTGTGCACCGAGGATTGCATCAGTTTCGGGGTCAACCATGAGCTTCAACGTCATCTGGCGGGCACCGGGGTAATAAGTAGCGTGGTCGAAGGGGTGCGTGTGAATTACGCGCACCTCGCGACCGGCACGGCGCAGGGCAGTTTCGCTCTGACCGGTCATCGCGGCGGTGAGCCCGAATAGGCCGATCACGGCAGTGCCGACAGCGTTGTTCACGTCGATGCGGCGACCCGCGATGGCGTCGGCGGCGAGTCGACCGTGACGGTTGGCCAGGTTAGCCAGTGGAATCAAGGTCTGGTCGCCGGTGAGAACACCGTTCTTTTCGACGGCGTCGCCGGCAGCAAAGATGTCTGGGTCACTTGTGCGCTGTTGGTCGTCGACCCACAGGCCGCCGGTCACGCCAATCTTCAGCCCGGCATCGCGAGCGAGTGTGTTGTCTGGCTCCACGCCAGCGGCGGTGAAAACTAGCCCGGCATCAATCTTGCGACCATCCGTGAGCACCACGTGGGTGTCGGTGATGTGGTCGGCCTGGGTGTTCAACTCGATTCGCACGCCGTGCTTCTCAAGGCGAGCGTGCAGCGGCTGAACCATCTCAGGGTCAAACTGCCCAAGGATGCTGTTGCTGCGCTGAATTATGGTCACCGGGATGTCCATGTGCCGAATGTTTTCGGCCAGTTCGATGCCAATGAAGCCCGCTCCAAGAATCGCAACGGTCTTGTTTTCGGCGGTCAAGAGGGCATCCTTGACTGCATCCGCGTCAGTCACGTTGCGCAACCACATCGCACGTTCGATTCCTGGGATGTCTAGGCGACGCGGGCGGGCACCGGTAGAGATGACCAGCTTGTCGTAGTTGTCTTCGTAGGTCTCGCCGGTGGCAAGGTTCTTGACGGTAACGGTCTTCGAGTCGCGGTTGATTGAGGTGACCATCGACTGGACCTTGGCCTTGATGCGGAATCGATTCCAAAGCGCAGTTGGGGTCTGCAACAGCAGGTTGTCGCGCTTCGAGATGACATCGCTCACGAAATAAGGCAATCCACAGTTTGCATAGCTGACGTGTTCACTCATCTCATAGACGGTGATCTCCGCGTTCTCGTCGAGGCGGCGCAATCGGGCCGCGGCTGACATTCCTCCGGCTACTCCGCCGATG
>CALBMG010000063.1 GCA_937896185.1 uncultured Microbacteriaceae bacterium
CGGCCGAGATTCTGACCGAGTTCGGTGTCGCGTTCGAGGCAAGGGTCGTGTCGGCCCACCGCATGCCTGACGAGATGTTCGCCTATGCCGAGGCGGCCGCCAACCTGCTGACCAACCCGGCACTCGACCCGGTGGGCAAGATCGCCGCAGTTCGCGAGCCTGTCGTTCGTGCCGCAATTTTGGCGCCCAAGGATTACGTCGGAACCATTATGGAGTTGTGCCAGCAGCGCCGCGGAACACTTCTTGGCATGGATTACCTGGGCGAGGACCGCGTCGAAATCAAGTACACCATTCCGCTGGGCGAGATTGTTTTTGACTTTTTTGACAACCTGAAGAGTCGCACGGCTGGTTATGCGTCGCTCGACTATGAACCTTCAGGCGAAGCCGAGTCGGACCTCGTCAAGGTCGACATTCTGTTGCAGGGTGAAAAGGTCGACGCATTCAGCGCAATTGTTCACAAGGACAAGGCCTACGCCTACGGTGTCATGATGACATCGCGTTTGCGCGAGCTGATTCCTCGCCAACAATTTGAGGTTCCTATTCAGGCTGCTATCGGTGCGCGCATTATCGCCCGCGAGAGCATTCGTGCAATCCGTAAGGACGTGCTGGCGAAATGTTACGGTGGCGACATTACGCGTAAGCGTAAGCTCCTCGAGAAGCAAAAAGAGGGCAAGAAGCGCATGAAGATGGTCGGACGAGTCGAAGTTCCCCAGGACGCCTTCATTGCTGCATTGTCGGGTGACACCGAGAAAAAGGACAAGAAGTAGCGATGGGTGCTTCCAGAATTTTCGTCGTCGCGTACGGAATTTTGGCTCTGGCTGCGACCGGTCGCAGTGTTTATCAAATTATTTCGAAGTTCGATGAGGCTCCTGTTGCGTATTCCTTGTCCGCGCTCAGTGCTGTCGTATACATCGCTGCGGCAGTTGCTTTGGCTCTCTCCGCGAAATCCTTGCGTTGGCGTCGGGTTGCGCAGGTGACCGTCTGGTTTGAGGCTGTTGGTGTACTCGCTATTGGCGCTTTGTCCATGGTTGATCCAGAGCTTTTTCCCGCGGATACCGTGTGGTCGCGTTTTGGCATGGGATACGTGTTCATTCCGTTGGTCCTTCCTCTTCTGAGCTTGATGTGGCTGCGTCGGAGTTCACGGTGAGTGTTTTTACAGGGATTGTTCCGTCTGACGGTGTTCCGTCGGTGGTGACTATTGGAAAATTTGACGGGGTTCATATCGGACACCGAGCGGTGTTGAACCGTTTGACACAAATTTCTGAAGGTCGCCGGGTCGTTGCCATAACGTTCGATCGGCATCCGTTGGAGGTATTCGATCCGTCGAGGTCGCCGAAGCCGTTGTTGTCGTTGGCCCAGAAAGTCGAGGCATTGCGCGAGGCTGGGGCGGATCTGGTCGTGGTAATACCGTTTACTGCCGAGACTTCGGAGATGGCGGCCCATGATTTCGTGGAGAGTGTGCTGATCAATGGCGTTAACGCACAACATGTCATAGTCGGCGCGGATTTCCGTTACGGCCGAGGCGGTGCTGGCTCAGTGGCTACTTTGATTGCGGAAGGCATTGAGTCGGGATTCACGGTGAGTACCGTTGATGATGTGTGTGCTAGTCCGGAAAGCCTCAAGGTGTCATCTACCGCAGTACGTGAGGCTTTAGCAGTCGGCGATGTTGAGCTGGCGCACAGGCTTTTGGGTCACCCTCATCGCATGCGTGGACGTGTGGTCCATGGTCACCAGCGTGGTCGTGATTTGGGTTATCCCACGGTCAATCTCGAAGAAAATTCCGAGGGCTATATTCCCGCTGCTGGAGTGTATGCCGGCTATCTTTTGGTCAACGGCAGCAAGTTTGTGGCGGGTATCTCAGTGGGTACAAATCCCACTTTTGATGACGTGTCGAGACTGCAGGTCGAGGCGCACGCTCTGGATGCATCTTTCGATGCCTATGGTCAGGTTGCGGAAATTGAGTTCACGCATCGAATCCGTGATCTCACGGCGTTCACAACAGTCGAGGATTTGATAGTGGCGATCGATGGTGACATTGTGTCCATCAGGGAAATGGCTGATCGTGGCGATTTGCTCATCTGAGCAACACGCTTGCGCATATGTTTGAAAAGCTCGTTTCGAGTCTTACGCTGGGGGAGTGAACGATCCACGTAACGAACTGTTGGCTGTCCGGGCCGCAGAGCTCTACTACGAAGAAAACAAGACTCAAGACGAGGTCGGTGCTATCCTGCATGTCACCCGTTGGAAGGTCGGCCGTTTACTTGCGCAAGCCCGAGACGAGGGAATCGTTCGCATCGAGATAGTTCACCCTCGAGCTCGCAAGCTGGGGCTAGAACGTGATCTCATCGCTCGATTTGACTTAGCCGACGCCGTTGTCGTTCCCGCTCCAGATATCGAGGCAGACCTCCAGTCTGCTGTCGGCATTGCCGCCGCGAATCACCTGGTCAGCATGCGGCCTGTACCACGCATCCTGGGCATCTCGTGGGGCCGCACAATGCACCAAATTGCTCGAGCACTGCCCGAGGGCTGGGCGATCGGCGTTAACGTCGTGCAGATCAACGGTGGTGTTTCGCTTTCACGCAGGAATGACACTGCAGCTGCAACCGCGATGGCAATCGCAGAAAAAGCCAATGGCCATGCCACCTTGTTGCCTAGCCCGGCAATTTTCGAGCGCCGCGAAACGAAGCAGGCGATGGAACAGGATCGAATTGTTGGGGGATGCCTGCGCGAAGCAGCAAAGGCCACCGCATATTTGTACAGTGCCGGTCCCGCAGACCCATCGAGCATTCATGTCGAAAGTGGTTACATCACACCCGACCAAATACACAAGCTGGTGGGCGAAGGTGCGGTTGGCGATGTCATTGGACGTTATATCGATAAGGACGGCCGCATCGCTGACTATGAGCTCGATTCTCGTACCTTGGGTCTGGGGCTTGAACAACTGCGGTCCGCTGAGAATGCGATTTTTGTCGTCGCAGGCACGTCGAAGCATGAAGTTGCTCGAGCTATCGTGCGCAATGGCTTGTGTACAACGATCATTACCGATGAACGCACTGCACGATTTATCTTGGGAGAGGGCGAATGATGACGTTCACAGTGACGGACAGGGCGCAACGACTGGGAATTTCGGGTCCCGAGGCTCTGCTCTCTTACATTCGTAACCTCCCGGGTGTTGATGCGGTTGGTCTCGAGTCCCGTGCTGGTGGCCTTGCCACTCGGTCTCTGAAAAAGTCATCAAAATCTGGGGCGTTGGACCTGATCATTCGGTTGATTGACCTCACAACACTGGAGGGTGCGGATACTGCGGGCAAGGTGCGGTCGCTCGTAGCCAAGGCCGTAACGCCCGATGCGTCGTTCCCGGAAACTCCACGAGTTGCCGCTGTGTGTGTCTACCCCGATATGGTCGAACATGCAGTTGCAGCTTTGGGCAATCGTCACGGAGACGGAGTGACGGGAATTGCTGTTGCTTCAGTAGCCACAGCATTTCCCTCGGGACGTTCAACTTTGGACATCAAGATTGCGGATACTCGGTATGCCGTTGAGATGGGTGCCGATGAGATCGACATGGTGATTGACCGAGGTGCTGCCCTCAGCGGTGACTGGCTCAAGGTTTACGGTGAAATCGCTGCAATTCGTGCAGCGTGTACTCGCCCCGATGGTACTCACGCTCACCTCAAAGTAATCCTGGAAACAGGTGAACTTGCTACCTACGACCTCATCAAGCAGATGTCGTGGTTGGCAATCATTGCTGGAGGTGACTTCATTAAAACTTCCACCGGAAAAGTACAACCCGCAGCCACTTTGGCCACCACCGTTCTGATGCTGGAGGTCGTACGCGACTGGTTCGCGCTGACGGGCGAAAAAATTGGAGTAAAACCTGCCGGCGGAATTCGGCAGTCAAAGGACGCTATTCGGTATCTCGTCGCAGTCGCCGAAACCGTGGGCGAAGAGTGGCTACACCCGCACCTTTTTCGCTTTGGTGCATCGAGTCTTCTCAATGATGTTCTCATCCAACGCCAAAAATTTATCACCGGCCACTACAGCGGCCCTGACTACGTAACAATCGACTAGGAGTTCCGATGTCTTTCACTGATTACGACGAAGCCCCCGAGTCCACGTCGATTCTCTCAATCCGCGACCGTTACGGTTTGTTCATCAATGGTTCGTGGAAGGCGGGTCGTGGAGAATCATTTGCAACCATTTCTCCTTCGACTGAGTCGACGATCACGACGGTTTCTGAAGCAAATTCCGCTGATGTTGACGTCGCAGTTGCGGCCGCGAGAACTGCTTATGACAAAGTTTGGTCTCGGATGAGCGGTGCAGAGCGCGGCAAGTATCTTTTCCGCATCGCTAGAATCTTGCAGGAACGCGCGCGAGAATTTGCGGTTGCCGAAACAGTTGATAACGGCAAACCCATCAAGGAAACTCGTGATGTTGACATCCCGTTGGCTGCCGCTTGGTTCTTCTATTACGCCGGTTGGGCAGACAAATTGGAACACGTCGGCATGGGCTCGAAGCCCCGTGCATTGGGTGTCGCGGCGCAAATTATTCCGTGGAACTTCCCGCTTCTCATGCTGGCATGGAAGGTCGCACCGGCGCTTGCTGCCGGCAACACAATCGTTCTGAAGCCTGCTGAAACCACACCGCTCACGGCGTTGATGTTCGCAGAGGTTTGCGAACAGGCTGGCCTGCCTAACGGGGTGGTGAACATTCTGACGGGCCATGGTTCTGTGACGGGTGCTGCGTTGGTGGCGCATCCAGGTGTCAACAAGATTGCGTTTACTGGTTCCACTGCTGTTGGTCGTCAGATTGCGCGGACCCTTGCGGGTACGGATACCAAGTTGACTCTCGAGTTGGGTGGCAAGGGTGCAAATATTGTGTTTGACGATGCGGCCCTGGATCAGGCCG
>CALBMG010000064.1 GCA_937896185.1 uncultured Microbacteriaceae bacterium
ACGCTCGCGACCTCGGTCGCCCCGTTGGGGTGGTGCCGGGGCAGATTACGAGTGCCGCGAGCGCCGGATGCCACCGACTGCTGCGCACCAACACCGCCGCCGTGGCGGTGACCAACGTTCCCGAAATCCTCGAACTCATCACCGGGGAATCCGAAAACATGGTGTACTCGGAACGGGATTCGGCTGAAACGATTCGGGTGCTCGACGCGCTCACGCGACGTTCGTACCGCACCGTCGGCGACATTGCGTTGCGCACAGGCTTGGCAGTGGTGCAAATCACCAGCACATTAGGTCAGCTTTCGCTCGACGCCCGTGTCGAATCACTCGATGCCGGTTGGCGTAAAACCTGAACGCGACGATTCCCGCGAGTATCCTCGAGTTATGTCATTCGAGGTAACGGCGCCGACGCACACCATTGCACATATTTCGGACACCCATCTGTTGGGAGGCGGCCGCAAGCTCTTCTCGCAGGTCGATGTGGCACACAACATCACCGAAATTCTGCGCCGCCTCGCTGGCAGCGACCAAAAATTCGATGCGTTCGTGTTCACCGGTGACCTCGCCGACGTCGGAGAACCCGACGCGTACAGGTTCCTGCGCGCACAGGTCGAACCCATTGCGCAGCAAATGGGAGCTCAGGTTGTGTGGGTTATGGGCAACCACGACGAACGTCAGCCCTATGCCCGGGAACTGTTCGACGAAGAATCCGACGGATCCCCGCACGACCGCGTGTACGACGTGAACGGCCTCCGTATCATCTCGCTCGACTCGACAGTGCCCGGATATCATCACGGTGACATCGAAGAATCTCAGCTCGAATGGCTGCGCGGCATTCTGTCGACACCCGCGCCGCACGGCACCATCCTGGCGTTGCACCACCCGCCAATTCCTTCGCACAACGAATTTGTGCGCATCATCGAACTGAAAAACCAGGAACGTTTGGCCGAGGTGCTGCGCGGCACCGATGTGCGCACAATCTTGGGCGGACACCTGCACTATTCGACCTACTCGCAGTTCGCGGGGATTCCCGTTGCCGTCGCGAGCGCCACCTGTTACACCGTCGATTTTGGCGCAGACCGTTCGCTGTTATTGCGCGGCGTTGACGATGCGCAATCCGTTCAACTGGTGCACTGCTACGACGACCAGGTCGTGCACACCATCGTGCCCGTCACCGAGGTGCCCGCGCTGATCAGCTACCCGGCCACACAGCGTGAAATGTTGACCCACTACAGCGACGCTGAAATTTTCGAGATGATCAGCAACAAGTCCTCCGCGCACAATCGCGAGGAGAGTGCGGTCAGTGGGGGAATTCCCGACGCGGACTAGGCGTCGCGTGCGTAGCCGACGGCGTCGTCTTCGTCGATGTGTTTCGCGTATTCCGCGTTCACGTCGGTGAGGAACTTGGAAATGACCTCGACCTCGTCGGCCGAGTAGTCATCGAGGATTGCGTTGATCCCCATGACCATACCCATGAGTTCGGTCATGATGATGCGCACCGAATTGTCGCTGGGTCGGACCACGGTCTTGCGTCGGTCAGTGTCGTGCGCCTCGCGGTGTGCGTGGCCCAGAGTGGTGAGTCGGTCGATGGACGATGTCATCGCGGCGGGCGAGATTCCCACAGCAGCCGACAGTTCGGTGGGGGATTGGGGGCCAACAGCGATCAGGTGTTCCATGACTACACGGTCGGTGGGGTTCACGCTGGTCAGGTTTTCGATGTGGCGTTCGAATGCGCGGGATTTTTGAATGATGGAACGCAGCAGGATGGTGGGCTGATAGACCTCACCAAACTCGGGGCGTGTCGCCGCCGTTTGCTGTTTCGATTCCATGCCGATAGTGTAGCAAGCAAGTGCTTCGATAATCGAACTATCGGATGCTCGAAAGGAATTCGGCAATGTTTCTGAACCGCCTGTACACACGCTGGGCCGCGGTAGTCGGCCTCGTGGTCGCCATCCTCGTCACCGGTGCATTGTTCGCAACCACCACGGTGTCCGACGCGGAAACCACCCCAGAGTCTGGTGCGCCGTCGGCATCCGAGTCGGCACAGGTCGCGCGAATTGTTTCGGCCTTCCCCGAGAGCGAGGGCACATCGATTTGGGTTGTCTACAACTCGGAAACCGACATCACCACCGATCAGCTCGAGCAGATTAACTCGAACCTCAGCGACATCCGTGAAGAATTCACCGCAATCCCGATGCCCATGCCCGCGCAGGTTTCCGAGGACGGCACCGCAGCCGTCGGAATTTTCCCCATCGAAAAACTGTCCGAGGTGGGCGAGAAGAAGGTTCGTTACGAGGACATTCGTGAGCTTGCCGGACAGGATGTCGAGGGACTGCAGGTGCTGTTGTCGGGCCCTGAAGGCTTTATCGTCGACATTTCAAACGTCTTTGCTGGCGCAGACTTCACCCTGTTGGCGGTAACCGCATCCGTGGTCGTCGTCCTGCTGCTCGTCACCTACCGCTCGCCCATCCTGTGGATCATTCCTCTCGCGGTTGTTGGTGCGGCAGACGCCCTCGCCGGTCAGATGGCCAAGTTCATCGCCGAGCAGATCGACCAGCCGCTCGATGCATCGACCACGGGAATCTTGTCCGTGCTGGTGTTCGGTGCCGGCACGAACTACGCACTGCTCTTGATTTCGCGTTACCGCGAGGAGCTCATGAAGTTTGATTCGCGTGGCGACGCAATGGCCAAGGCCGTGCGTGGGGTAACACCCGCAATCCTCGCCTCGGGTGGAACAGTACTGCTGGTCATGGCGACTCTGTTGTTTGCCAACCTCGACAGCAACCAAAATCTCGGCTTGGCTGGTTTCGTCGGCATCGCGGTTGCGATGGTGTCGGGAATTGTGACGTTGCCTTTCGCTCTGGTCGTGTTCCCTCGCTGGATTTTCTGGCCTCGCGTACCTCGCAGTGGCACGGTTGCCACCAAGCAGTCCCTGTGGGCTCGCTCGGGTGCGGCAATCGCACGTCGTCCTGTCATCACGGGTGTCGCCTCGGTGCTGCTTGCCCTGATTCTCGCCGCACCGGCGTTGACCATCCAGAGCGGCCTGACCCAGGCCGAACGGTTCCTGTCGACCCCCGACTCGGTGACCGGACAGGTTGTTTTGACCGACAAGTTCGAGGCCTTCCAGGGGTCGCGCGTCACCGTGATTGCGCCGGATGCCGACGTGAACGACGTGATTGCGTACCTGGATGACCGTGACGATGTCACCAGTGTTCAGGCCGGCTCTGCTGCGGGCGGCTACACGCAGGTTGCCGCGGTCTTTGATTACGTCTCGGAAAGTGACGAAATCAAGCCCATCATCACCGAAGTTCGTGACGACCTTGACGGAATCGGATCGGGCGAGGCTTGGGTTGGTGGAACAGACGCACAGGTAGTCGACACCGAGGCGGCGATTAGTGCCGACGAGAACCTGATCTTCCCCACCGTCCTCGCCATCGTGTTCATCATGCTGGTGCTGGTATTGCGTGCACTGGTCGCCCCTGTGCTCTTGTTGGCCACCGTGGTGGGAAGCTACTTCGCCGCCATCGGCGCCAGCTGGGTGTTGTTCCAGACCATCTGGGGTTTCCCTGCACTGGATTCCAACGTTTATGTGCTGTCGTTCCTGTTCCTCGTGGCGTTGGGTATTGACTACAACATGTTCCTCATGACCCGTGTCAAAGAGGAATCAGAGGAGCTCGACAACGGAGTTCTGGCGGGAATCCGCACCGGCATGATCCGTGCGCTGGGCGCCACCGGTGGTGTAATCACCAGCGCCGGCATCCTGTTGGCTGCTGTCTTTGCTGTGCTGGGTGTCCTGCCGTTGATCACGCTGACCCAGATCGGTGTAATCGTCTGTGTTGGTGTTCTTCTCGACACCTTGCTGGTGCGCACCGTGGTCGTTCCGTCGCTCACCTTCCTTGTCGGCGAGCGCATGTGGTGGCCGCGTCGTCCCGCGGGCCGCGTGTCTACGAGCGCATAACTCTGTTTCGGCGCACACTTACAGAGTGCGAATTGATGCCGCGGCAGCGCGCTTCTTGCAGGAATTGCAGGGGGCGCGCTCCGCGAGCCTTCACACCATTCGTGCATACACCGGTGACCTGGACTTGTTCGTCCAGTCGCTTCGCGTGGCCGAGGCCACGAATCTGGCGGACGTGACGCTCGAGGATGCGCGGCAATGGTTGTGGGAAATGTCGGAACGCGGGGACGCCCCTGCGACAATTGCGCGCCGAGTATCGGCGGTGAAAAGTTTCACCCACTGGTGTCACCGTCAGGGACTCGTCGAGGTCGACGCGCTGAACCGTCTCTCGGCCCCGCGCAAACCGCGTCATCTTCCTCGAGTCGTGACGTCGTCCGCAATGGATGCTCTGCTTCACGATTTGGGCCAGCGAGCAGCGGGAAACGATCCGATTGCGCGGCGTGACCTGGCCATCTGGGAGCTGCTCTATTCCTCTGCCTTGCGTGTGTCCGAGGTAGTCACAGTGACCGAGGAATCGTTCGATTGGAATAGTGGCACGGTTCGTGTGATGGGCAAGGGCGTCAAGGAGCGCATCGTTCCCGTCGGTGCTCCGGCACTCGCGGCGTTGCGCGAATACGCGCGGTGTGCGCGGCCCGCACTGGCCCGCGATGGTTCGCCTCGAGCCTTGTTCCTCGGCGTTCGCGGAGGCGCGTTGTCGACTCGGGCCGTGTATTCGGTGGTGTCGCGGATTATCGGGGATTTGCCGGGAGCGGGGCCTAAGGGCCCCCACACTCTGCGTCACACGGCGGCCACGCACCTGTTGGATGGCGGCGCGGACCTGCGCACGGTCCAAGAAATTTTGGGCCACTCGAGTGTGGGGACGACCCAGATTTACACGCATGTGTCCAGCGAACGGTTGAGAACAGCGCACGCCCAAGCCCACCCCCGCGCCTAATCTGGCCCGGCTCCGCCGCTGTCGCCCAACCCGCTCCCTGTAAGAACGGCATCGGTCTGCGGGCCGAGAAC
>CALBMG010000065.1 GCA_937896185.1 uncultured Microbacteriaceae bacterium
CGATCGAGTACTGCAACAACGCTTGGCCGATGCCCGCCACGTTGCCGTGACCGAAGATTCCGTACGTGCCCGCGATGGTGCGAACGCGCACATCGCCGTCCACCGTGTACTGGTGGGCCAAGAATTCGATGATGGCCTGCGCCACCGTCATCCGTCGCGTCGTCATTACTGGTCCTTCTGCTCTGCGGTGTAGGGAAGTCGAGGATCGAGTTCCTGGTCGTCCCAGGTGTGGCGAACCCACGCATGCGAGGGCTCATCGGTGATCAGCCATGTGCGGTCCGGGTCGGGTCCCGCCATGACGTTGAGGTAATACAAGTCGTATCCGGGCGCCGCCACGCACGGGCCGTGCCAACCAAAGGGCACCAGCGCAATATCGCCCGTGTGGACTTCTTCCATGATCTCGATCTCGCCAGCGGGCGACGACGAGGTCTGGAGAAAGCCGAACGGTTCGGCGCCGGCGGGAGCCGACACAGACCGCGATACGGCGGTCTCGAAATAATAGATTTCTTCCAACTGCGCCTCGACACCGGGTACATACACATCGTGCTTGTGCGGTGGGTAGCTGGACCAGTTCTCGCTGGGGGTGATGACCTCACACACGATCATGCGGGAGGCGTCCAGGTGAGCGGGCGTGCCAAAATTGTGCACCTGGCGGCTCGAACGACCAGCCCCACGAAGTTCGACCGAGACCTCATCGGCGGGCGTGTAACGCACGGGGAAGAAGTCTGTCGTGGGCGCCGATGCGACCGAAACTCGGCCGACACCGGTGATGGTCAGCGCTGCGCCCGTGGGCAGGTACAACACATCGGTTGGCCCGTGGAACACGTCCTTGCGGCCGGCCAGTGCCTGAGTGTGGCTCTCGGAACCCACCAGGTAGGACACCTCGAAGGAACCCTCCAGCGGAACGATAATGCGCTCTTCTGCTGCACCCTCAAGTGACAATGATTGACCTGCGGTCAGTACACCCACGCGAACGCCGGTGTACTGCCAGCCATCAATCGAGGAATCCACGACCGACTCCCAACCACCCCGGGCGAGAGCGCCCTGAGGATAGAACCAGTTGGGGGTTGACATTGTGACTCCTGAAAGGTTTCTCGTGCCGCGAGCCCACCACTGCTCGCGGCACGAAATCGGTTAGTTCTGGGGGAAGCCCAGGTTGATGCCGCCGTGGCTGGGGTCCAGCCAACGCGACGTCATGGTCTTTTCGCGGGTGAAGAAGTTGAAGCCCTGCACACCGTGAGCCTTGGTGTCGCCGAACAGCGAGTTCTTCCAGCCACCGAACGAGAAGTATGCGACGGGAACAGGAATCGGCACGTTGATGCCGATCATGCCGACCTCGATCTCGTTCTGGAAACGTCGAGCCGCGCCACCATCGTTGGTGAAAATCGCGGTGCCGTTACCGAAAGCACCCGAGTTGATGAGATCCACGCCCTCGTCGAACGACTTCACGCGCACAATCGACAGGACCGGTCCGAAGATTTCTTCGGTGTAGACCTTCGAGGTGGTAGGCACGTTGTCGATCAGGGTGGGTCCAAGCCAGTAACCGTTGGGGTCGCCGTCGACCTCGATGCCGCGACCGTCGACAACGATGGTTGCACCGTCCTGTGCGGCAATGTCGATGTACGAGGCAACCTTGTCGCGGTGTACTTCGGTGACGAGGGGCCCCATGTCGCACGAGCGACGGCCATCACCGATGGTGAGGGTCTTCATGCGCGACACGATCTTTTCGATCAATGCATCGGCGACGGGCTCGACAGCAACGACGACCGAAATGGCCATGCAACGCTCGCCCGCGGAACCGAAACCTGCGTTGATTGCCGAGTCGGCAACCAGTTCGAGGTCAGCGTCCGGCAGGACCAGCATGTGGTTCTTTGCGCCACCCAAAGCCTGGACGCGCTTTCCGTGACGCGAACCGGTCTCGTAAACGTACTGAGCGATGGGGGTCGAGCCCACGAAAGAGATTGCGCCAACGCGAGGGTCGGTGAGCAGTCCGTCAACCGATTCCTTGTCACCGTTCAGTACGGTGAACACGCCATCGGGAAGTCCCGCTTCCTTCCACAGCTCTGCCATCCAGATGGCCGCAGTGGGGTCCTTCTCGGAGGGCTTCAACACGACCGAGTTTCCGGCAGCAATCGCGATGGGGAAGAACCACATGGGGACCATTGCGGGGAAGTTGAAGGGGCTGATGATGCCGACAACACCGACGGGCTGACGGGTCGAGTACACGTCGACACCGGTCGAAGCGTTCTCGCTGTACGAACCCTTGAGCAGGTGGGTCATGCCACAGGCGAACTCGACGACTTCCTGGCCACGGCTGATTTCGCCCAGTGCGTCGGACAGAACCTTGCCGTGCTCGCTGGTGATGATTTCGGCGAGTTCACCCTTGCGGGCGTTGAGAAGTTCACGGAAGTTGAAAAT
>CALBMG010000066.1 GCA_937896185.1 uncultured Microbacteriaceae bacterium
TTCATCGGGCCAGGGTGCATGACCACAGTTTGTGCTCCCACCTGCGACAGACGGTGTGCCGTCATTCCCCAGAATCGGGTGTACTCGGCGGCTCCGGGGAAAAACGCATCGTTCATGCGTTCCTTTTGGATACGCAAGGTCATTACGGCATCAACACCGGAATCGAGTGCCGCATCGAGCGTTTCCACCACGGTGACCGGCCACAGCGCGATATCCCGGGGCAAGAGGGTTCGAGGCGCGGCAATCGTGACCTCGGCGCCCAGTGCGGAGAGCATCCAGATATTGGAACGTGCAACACGTGAGTGCAGGATGTCACCGACAATCACGACGCGAATTCCCTGCAGGTCACGACCTCGGGCCTCGTCACCGAACATGCGGTGGCGCAAAGTGTATGCGTCGAGGAGTGCCTGTGTGGGGTGCTCGTGGGTGCCATCCCCCGCGTTAATCACGTGAGCATCAACCCAACCGCTCGTTGCAACCGTTGCGGCGGCACCGGAATCAAAGTGACGCAACACAATAAAATCGGCACCCATTGATTCCAATGTTTGCACGGTGTCCTTGAGGCTTTCACCCTTGGAAACGGATGAACCCTTTGCCGTGAATGTCGAGACATCGGCGCTCAATGCGAGGGCCGCGGCTTCGAAGGACAAACGGGTACGTGTCGAATCTTCGAAGAAGACATTGGCCACTGTCTTTCCTCGCAAAGTCGGAAGTTTCTTGATGTCACGCTGGCGAACATCGGCCATGTCGGCAGTGGTATCCAACAGCTGAACTGCGGCCTCTCGGGCAATCGATCGCGTGGAAATGAAGTGTTTCATCGGATACCCACCATTTCATCACCGTCGGTTTCATCCAGTTGGACATATACGCGCTCGTCCACCGAACTTGGCAAGTTCTTTCCCACAAAATCCGCACGAATGGGAAGTTCACGGTGGCCGCGGTCAACCAGAACCGCAAGTCGAACGGCCTGGGGTCGCCCCAACGCTGTGATGGCATCCAGCGCCGCACGAATCGTGCGACCCGAGTACAGAACATCGTCGACCAACACCACCGTTTTTCCGTCGATTCCCGAGGCAGGGATTGTGGTGGGTGTGGTTGCACGGGTTGATTTGGTCCGCAGATCATCGCGGTACATCGTGACGTCCAGAACACCGCGTTCGATACTCTGCGGTTCGATGTGGTTCACGAGCTCGGCAAGCCGGTCGGACAGAATAACTCCGCGCGTGGGAATCCCGAGGAATACGAGGTCGTGGCGTCCGCGTTGCGATTCGACAATTTCGTGCGCAATACGCTTGA
>CALBMG010000067.1 GCA_937896185.1 uncultured Microbacteriaceae bacterium
AGGTTGTCCGCAGAACAACGGGTGGGCTCTTGCTGTACACGCCCGTCGTGCACCCCAAGGAATTCGACGTCGCCATTGCTTACCTGATTCGCCGCCTCGAAGAAGGCGCCAGCAGCGACAACTTCATGTCCGCTGTCTTTGAACTCGACAACCCCGAGTTCTTTGCACGCGAAGAAGCCCGATTCCGCGCCAGCCTCGCTGATCTCGATAGCACTGTCCCGTCTCCTAACCGGGTCCAGGATCGAACCGCTCGCGCCGAAAAATTTGCGGGTGAATTCCGCAACTCCCCCGACACCGACCCCGCAATTGCCGCGAACCGTGCCTGGGGTTACGACATTTTGTCGCGGGTTGAACACAGCACCCTCGGCGTCGACCTCGTAGCCAAGGCACAGGTCACCACCACCGCCGGACTGAACTCGGTGTTCGGTGCCGCGCTGCGTGCCAGCACATCATGGTCTGCGAAGTCCGCTGCCGAACGTGGCGAAATCTTGCACCGTGTTGGAGACGTGCTCGAGGCACACCGCGCCGAACTGATCGAGGTTGCAGCCAGCGAAACGGGCAAAACCATCGACCAGGCCGACCCCGAAATTTCCGAGGCTATCGACTTCGCACACTATTACGCCGAACGAGCCCTCGAACTGGACGCTGTCGACGGAGCAGAGTTCGTTCCCGCTCGCATCACGGTTGTCACCCCGCCGTGGAACTTCCCCATCGCAATTCCCGCGGGAAGCGCCTTGGCCGCACTGGCGACCGGATCAGCGGTTATCTTTAAGCCCGCAGGACAGGCTGCCCGATGTGGTGCCTATCTGGCCAGCCTGTTGTGGAAGGCTGGTGTCCCCAAGGGCGCGCTGCAGTCCATCCAGGTGTCGGAAAACGATTTGGGCCAGCAACTGATCTCGGACCCCCGAGTCGACCGCGTGATTTTGACGGGCGGCTATGAGACCGCAAAGCTGTTCCGTTCGTTCCGCCCCGACCTGCCGCTGCTTGCAGAAACAAGCGGCAAGAACTCGATCATTGTCACACCAAGTGCTGACCTCGATCTGGCCGCGAAGGACGTCGCCTATTCGGCCTTCGGGCACGCAGGACAAAAGTGCTCGGCTGCCTCGGTGGTCATCCTGGTCGGTTCCGTAGCCCGCTCAGAACGTTTCCGTCGCCAGCTTGTGGACGCGGTCAGTTCCATGCCCGTGGACTACCCGTCTAACCCGATGGCAAAGATTGGCCCAATTGTCGAGCCCGCGGCCGGAAAGTTGCTGCGTGGACTCACCGAACTGGACGGATCCGAACAGTGGCTGGTAAAGCCTGAGCAATTGGATTCCACAGGACGCCTGTGGAGCCCCGGCATCCGTGACGGTGTGGCGCCCGGAGCACCCTCGCACATGACCGAATATTTCGGTCCCGTGTTGTCGATCATGACCGCCAGCTCACTCGATCATGCCATCCAGTTGCAGAACGCCGTCGACTATGGCCTTACTGCCGGAATTCATTCGCTCGACGCCGCCGAAATTTCGGAATGGCTGTCGCGCGTCCAGGCCGGAAACCTCTATGTGAACCGTGGCATTACCGGCGCCATCGTGGAGCGCCAACCGTTTGGAGGCTGGAAGCGCTCCGCCATTGGGCCCGGCTCGAAGGCCGGTGGACCGAACTACCTGTTGGGACTCGGTACATGGAAGCCTCGTAACGCCACAAAGTCCACTGCCCGAGAAATCACGCATCGTCACCCCGATGTCGATGAGGTATTGGCTGCAGCGAAAACTCAGCTGCGTCCCGCCGAATATTCGTCGCTGGCTCGTGCTGCCGTCTCCGACTCGCGAACGCCTTCGCAGTTCTTCGCGAACAAGGATGTTACCGGTCTGTCAGCGGAAATCAACATGTTCCGATACCTGCCCGCAGACACCACGGTGCGATTCGCCGAGGACGCCACCGTGTACGACCTGTGGCGAATGGTTGCACTGTCGCACTATGTGTACGACGCACGTTTCAGCATCGACCCCACAAATATCGCGGTCGCAGCTGCCGCGGGGGCATTGCACGGCATGGAAGGAATTTCCGCGTCATTCGAGACAGCCGAGGAATTCGAACGCCACCTGGCACACGCCGATGATGTTCGGGTTCGCTGGATTGGCACGCTCCCCACGATCGACCAGGGCTCGCCATTGGCTAATCCCACCATCGCCGTCTATGCGGGTCCCGTCACAGAATCCGGTCGGATCGAACTGCTGCCGTTCT
>CALBMG010000068.1 GCA_937896185.1 uncultured Microbacteriaceae bacterium
CTCGAAATCATTGTGGGAGAAGTGTCTCGCTCAGTGGAACGCATGCTTTGAGTATCACTGCAACCACAGCACTATGTCAATGAAGCAATTTCGAAATTAGTGAGGTTGAAATGTTGGATACCCTCCGCCACGAGGCAGCGCAGTCCTTACTGCGCGCTTACGAAACAGGGCAGCCAATTGCCCCATTGTCACAGACATACGAGGGACTTGATCTCGAGGACGCCTACGCGATTCAGCTCGAACAAGTTGCCGCATGGACTGCATCTGGGAAAGAAATACTTGGACACAAAGTAGGCCTGACATCTTTGGCTGTACAAAAACAGCTTGGTGTAAACCAACCTGATTTTGGTCACCTGACCAATGACATGTTCTACCTCAGCGGACAACCGATCCCTCCGGGAACTTTCATGCAGCCCCGAGTTGAGCCCGAAATTGCGTTCGTGCTGAAGAAAAGCCTTCATGGCCCAAACGTCACCGTTGCAGAGGCCATCCAGGCTGTTGATTACGTAGTCGCCTCGTTGGAGATTGTTGACTCACGTATCGCGGATTGGAAAATCACCCTCACCGACACTGTTGCCGACAACGCATCTTCAGGCGGGGTCGTGTTGGGCACGAAACCCATGACTCTCACTGATGTGGACCTCAGGACTCTCGGTGCAAACCTCTATAAAAACGGACGTCTACAACACACTGGCGCAGGTGCATCAGTTCTTGGCTCCCCCATTTCATCCCTGGTCTGGTTGGCAAACACGCTTGGTCGCCTTGGAACGACACTAGAGGCAGGCGAAGTCGTGATCCCTGGAGCGATTACTCCAATGATTCCCGCCGCACCTGGCGACACCATCACCGCAGTATTTGCCGGCCTTGGCAGCGTAACTGCCCAATTTGCCCAGGAAGTGAAGTAACTCAATGTCTACAGAACGTAAACCCATTGCTGCAATCGTCGGCCCGGGAAACATCGGTACCGACCTCATGATCAAACTCAAGCGTCGTGGTGTATTTGATTTGCGCTACATGATTGGTGTTGACCCTGAATCTGACGGTCTTGCACGTGCGAAGCGTATGGGCATTGAAGCCTCCGCCGAAGGAGTGGACTGGCTCCTCAAGCAGGATGTTCTCCCCGATGTTGTTTTTGAAGCAACCGCGGCAAAACCTCACATGATGAATGCGCCTCGCTACAAAGAGGCAGGCATTCAAGCAATCGACCTTACTCCCGCCGCGGTTGGGCCCTTTGTGTCCCCTGCCGTGAACTTGGGCTCACACAATGAAGCCCCCAACATCAACATGATTACCTGTGGCGGTCAGGCAACGATTCCTATCGTTCACGCTGTTTCTCGAATCACACCAGTAAGTTACGCAGAAATCATTGCTTCCATTTCTTCAAAATCTGCAGGCCCTGGAACCCGCGCAAATATCGATGAGTTCGTTGAAACTACTGCGAGCGCAATCGAGTCAGTCGGTGGCGCCGCCAAGGGGAAAGCAATCATCATTTTGAACCCAGTAGAGCCACCCCTCGTCATGCGAGACACAGTTTTTGCAGCAATTGATCCTGATGCTGACAAGGATGCCATCGTGGGATCCATTCATCAAGTGGTTGCAGATGTTCAGAAATATGTACCCGGCTACCGTCTCAAACTAGACCCCCAATTCGATGACCCTACCGAAGCATGGGGTGGGAAAGCACGTGTCGGTGTATTCCTCGAAGTAACGGGAAATGGCGACTACCTGCCCGAATGGGCGGGAAACCTAGACATCATGACCGCCGCAGCAAACCGAACTGCCGAACTGCTTTTCACAGGCGAGTAACAAAGGAACGAGTGAAATACATGTCTACTTCAGTACCTCGCGATGTTCGCATTACCGACACCACACTTCGTGATGGTTCTCACGCAGTTCGTCACCAATTCACCGAACAAAACGTTCGTGAAGTAGCTGGCGCACTAGATGCAGCAGGAGTTGCCGTCATTGAGGTTACTCATGGTGACGGCCTTGCTGGCTCTTCTTTCAACTATGGCTTCAGTGGCACCCACGATATTCGTCTCATCGAGGTT
>CALBMG010000069.1 GCA_937896185.1 uncultured Microbacteriaceae bacterium
GTCGTTGTTGGTCGCAGTCCACCCCGGGTGGACGTACCAGGCATCGGTCGGGTATTCAGCCCCGTCGGTCGACAGATTGCTGCCGCCCGCATAAATTCCCAGATACCCCGTGTGGTCGGCCAAGCAGTGTGCGGCCGTGACCACCCACTCTTCGTTGATGATGGATCCGCCACAGAACTGATAGTCATACGACGAACCCTGGCCGCGCAACAACCCGACTTGCCATGGGGCATCAGTGATATTTGCCGTGGTTCCACCGATGATCGACGTGAACGTGGGTGCCGAAGCTGCTGTCGGCGACGATACCCGAGTCGCGGTGTCAGCTGTCGCTGGTGCGCTCACTCCCGCACCGATCAATACGAACGACAGTACGGCGGCAACGATGGCGCGAAGACGAAGGGGAGTCATATCTTCACCCTAATGCGGGGGCCGTCCGGCGTACAGGGGAATTAGTTCTCCAAGCCCAGAATCTCACAGGCACCCCGGGCAACACACGAAACGAATGACTGCGGGAAAACTAGAACAGCATGAACTGCTGAGACTTCGACGACTCGATGTCGCCGAGGAACACTGACAGGTGGTAGCTCGCCCCGCCGCCAACAGCGGGAGTCGCCTCGGTGTCACACGCGTCGGAACGGTTACGCGACCATTCCAGCGTTGCCGTGGTCTTTGCTTCGCCGGCCGCGAACTCGATTTCGAGAGCTTCCTCGCTCTTCTGGCACACCGTGGAATCCCAGATGGTTTCCGAACCACTGACCACCACATAGCGCTGCACATCCGTACCCACGGACAGGATGCACGCGACATCACCGGTGTTCGTGATCGTCATCGAAAATTGGGGATTCTCGGTCGTCGCATACGATTCGCGGTCGGCGACAGCATCCACGGTGATGACGCCCGGGTCACACGCGGTGACCTCGGCCGGGGTGTCGGTGGCAGTCTGGGTCGGCGACGCCGTGGGTGTTGCATCCTTCGGCGGGTTCACGAACGCGTTGACCGTGAAAATCACGGCCGCAATAATGCCCAGTGCCAGCAACCGGCGCAGCCAGTACACGCGAGCGGGGTGAGGTCCTACGGGGTGCAAAAACGTCGACATATCGGCAGATTACCTGCGGGAATTGGCTTGCGCGCGGTGACTCGCCTGATTTCAGAGAATCTTCAGCATGCGGGTGTTGCCGAGAGTGTTCGGCTTGACGCGCGCGAGGTCGAGGAACTCGGCGACGCCCTCGTCGGGGGAACGCATCAGTTCGTTGTACACGTCGGGCGACACCAGCTGGCGGCCCTCGGGGTCGACCTCGACGCGGTGGTGTCGACCCTGGGCGCCAGTTTCGGCAGCAGCTATGTGAATGACAGCTTCGAGGGCGATCAGGTGCGCCGGGTGATCGTGCAGCTCGACGGCACGGGCCGCCGGGATGCCAGCGATGTGCTGAGCCTGCGGGTGCGCAG
>CALBMG010000070.1 GCA_937896185.1 uncultured Microbacteriaceae bacterium
GAACTATCAAAGCGAAGAATGAATGGCTTCACGCAACCAACATCACCAACGTCGTAATCTGCGGAATCAGCACCGACCACTGCTGCTCCACAACTGCGCGGATGGCAGCAAACCTCGGATATGCGGTGACCTTTGCTCTCGACGCGACCCACACGTTCGACCGGTCGCTTCCCGACGGCACCATCATTCCCGCGGATACCGTTTACCAGGTCAACGCCGCGAGCCTGTCAGAAGAATTTGCCACGATTCGGACAACCGCCGAACTCACTTCATCCTGACAATTTCGCCGCGTCGACAATCCCCGCTCCCCCAGCCCATCGAAGTAGGCTGGAAGCATGACTAAAGCATCGCTTACCCCCGCAGTTCTTGCGGAATTTGTTGGAACCGGCGTACTGGTGTTGGCCCAGGTCGGTACCGGTGTTCAGGTATTCGCATTGACGGGAAACCCTGGACTGACCCTGCTGGCCATCGCTCTCGTGAGTGGACTAGCGCTGGCACTCGGTATTTCCGTTTTCGGTGGAATTAGCGGCGGACACTTCAACCCCGCCGTCACCCTCGGACTGGCACTCACCGGCAACGTCAAGCTCACCATGATCCTGCCCTACATCATCGCCCAGACCGCTGGCGCAATCGGTGGCGCAGTGCTGGCGAATGTGCTGTGGAGCGACTACGCCGTATCGTCGGCAATCGGCAGCACACCCTCACTGCAGCAGCTCGGCAGCGAAATTGTGGCCACCGCTGGACTCGTCGGCCTCATCGTCTTCATGGTTCGCCGTGGAGAAGGAAACAAGCTGGGCGTTCTGGTTCCCGTCTGGATCGCAACCGCAATCCTCCTGACCCCGACCGGTTCACTCGCGAACCCCGCCGTCACCATCGGCCGTGTCTTCACTGACTCGTTCGCTGGCGTTGGATCGACCGCTGTGTTCTCGTTCGTAGGCGCACAGATTTTGGCAGCACTTCTGGTCGCCGTTATCGCATGGGGTGCAGCGCGCAACCGCGCAAACTGAACCTAACGATTACTGGCGGGGATGTGGCGAAGTCGCATCCCCGCCATTTCTTTTGCCACACGAACAACTTGGTGGCTGTACCCAAATTCGTTGTCGTACCACACGTACACAACGGCATGGCGTCCCTGCGCGATGGTGGCCAAACCGTCGACGATGCCCGCGTGAGTGGATCCGACGAAATCACTCGAGACCACCTCGGGCGACTCGATGAAGTCAATCTGATTGCTGAGATCCGAGGCGAGTGCGGCATCTCGCAACGCCATATTCACGGCAAGTCGATCCACATCGGTCGCGAGCGTCAAATTGAGAATCGCCATGGAAACATTCGGAGTAGGAACACGGATCGCGTTCCCCGTAAGTTTCCCCATCAGTTCGGGAAGCGCTTTGGTCACGGCCTGTGCTGCGCCCGTCTCGGCAATGACCATGTTCAAGGGAGCGCTGCGGCCTCGTCGGTCTCCCTTGTGGAAGTTATCAATCAAGTTCTGGTCGTTCGTGTACGAGTGGACCGTCTCAACATGTCCGTGTTCGACGCCGAAACGGTCGTTGAGCACTTTCAACACCGGCGCGATCGCGTTGGTAGTGCATGACGCTGCCGACAGGATGGTGTCATTGTCCTCAATAGTGGCGTGGTTGAGCCCGTACACGATGTTTTTCAGCGGGCTCTTGCCCGGCGCAGTCAACAGCACACGCGCAACGCCCTTAGCCGACAGGTGCTGGGACAAACCGGGTTCATCGCGCCAACGACCGGTGTTGTCGATGAGCAACGCGTTCGAGATTCCCCACTGTGTGTAATCAATAGTTGCGGGGTCATCGGAATAGATGACCTGGATTTCGGTGCCATTAGCGACAATCACATTGCGCTTCTCGTCCAAGGTGATGGTGCCGGCAAACTTGCCGTGCACCGAGTCGCGACGCAGCAGGCTGGCGCGCTTCACAAGATCACCGTCGCCCGCACGACGAACAACGATTGCGCGAAGACGCAGACCGCGGCCGTTGCCGCCATGGCCCAAAATGATGCGTGCGACTAGACGACCGATGCGACCGAAACCATAGAGGACGACGTCGGTGCGCTGTTCCGCGGCTCCGTTCACAACGCCGACAGGGATCGAGCTCAACAAGTAGTCGCGCATGCTCGACAGAGCAGAACCCTCAAACTGTGCGCGCACTCGCGCGACATCGACCTTGCACGGGCTGACCTCGAGACCGGACAGGGTTTCCACGATTGCGAGAGTGTCCTCGAGGGGCATGGGAACTCCGTCGCGGTGGCGAGCGGCTCGGTGCGCCTTGACAATCTCAATCGGTGAACGATCAATCAGACTGCGGCCGTTGCACGAGAGCACGACCCCGCGATCGCGATACAGCCGGCCAATCAAGGGAATGAGTTTCTCGGCCACTGAGATGGTCTTGGCCCAGTCTTTTTCCGACTGTGTGATGTCCACGGTGCTCCTCGCGTCATTGCGGCAACTAGCTAACTGTGTGGTGGACTGTACCAGTCTATTTGGGTGCGAACGAAAATCGCAAGCATTACACCGAAGTGTCGAAAGCTAAGGCGCAGGAACCAGATTGGCGCGATTCAAGACCTCGAGCACTGTGTCATGGCGGTTGAACGCATACAAGTGGATGCCC
>CALBMG010000071.1 GCA_937896185.1 uncultured Microbacteriaceae bacterium
CGGGGGAATCCGTGACGGCGGCTTTCCAGTCGGCGGACAGGGTCGCGGCGAGTCGCTGCGAATTTCCCGAAATATGCGCCGCGTCGATTGTGCGGAAATCGTTCTCCAGTCGATCCAGGATGCGCGCGTCCGCCCCGAGGAGCTGTTGGCGGTCGGCGATCAGCATCTCGAGCACACCACGCCACCACGCCAATTCCAGTTCGGCACGCACGCCGCTGTCGTCAATGTGACGGTTAGCCAAATCGACCAACAAGTCGCCAAGGCCCCATTCCCGCAGGGAACGGGAAACCTCGCTGCGTTCGTGCAGCGTGCCCAAAACCTCGCTGTCTTCCGACAAACGTGCGACCAGTTCCGCCAGTTCGGTTAACGGCATCGACCGCATGTCAGTACCCAACGCGTTGTCGAGAACGGCGATGTGTCGTGTCACCGTGTCCACAGCCGCGGACAGTTCGACAATTCCCATCGGCACCGAAGGTCGCTCGCCGGTGGGTACACGATTTTCCCATTCGATTCGCTGCGCACTGGCCTTGGCTAACGCATTATGCATGTCGGTGATGACCGCGCCGGGTCGCGTGAATTCCTTCGCCAATTTCTTCAAACGACGGCGTTGGATTGCGGGAACCCCACTGTGTCGCTGGTCGGGGTCGTGTGCGGCGACGAGGTCAGTTAGCGGACGGTCAAAGATTTCGGGGCTGAAACGGTCGAGGGTTTCGCGGACCCCTTCCAACAGATTTTCGCGTTCCGCGATACCCGCCACAGTGTCGGCCAATCCCAGTGGAGATTGCGACAGCACAGCCTCGGCTGCGGACGACAGGCGGGACAGTTCTGAATCGTGCAAGGCGCGCGCGCGGTTCTGGGCGGCAATTGCGTCGTCGCCGTTGGTGAATTGTGCGGCATACCAGGGTGAGTCGTCGGGGCCGTAACGGAACTCGCCCAGATTTGCTGCGGTAACCAATGCCTCGGCGGCCTTGTCGAGTTCACCGGCCAAAGCCGTCACGGCATCGGCGGGAAGGCTGACGTTGGTTTCGGGACCACCCGGCACGGACAGGCGGGCGAGTTCACGAATGGCATCCACCACACTGGCGTCGCACCGCGGGTCGGCGGTCGACAGCGCCCCACGGTAATCACGCAGCACACCACGCATGCGGGTCAATGCCGCCGCGATTTCATCGTTGTGTGGTGCAGCGGCGGCCTCGTTGCGGGAAATAGCGCGAATCAGGT